>NZ_JAVKBY010000156.1:0-42177 GCF_040222985.1 Coleofasciculus sp. F4-SAH-05 | reverse complement strand
TAAACTATACCACTACATGGGATAGATAGATAGAAAGAAAGAGAGAGATTGAAAATACTTCGGGGATTGACCCCTCGCATTTTCCGCTATCCCCCTACCCCTTACTTCGTTGAAGGGGTAGCCCCTCGCGATTCGGGTGGGAATGATAACGTCGCGGGATTTGGTTCAAATTGTCGCAGCGGAAAGCACCTTAGAAAATATTCATGTTGCTGAAGTGATGACTCAGCAAGTGATTACGCTGAAGCAATCCGAGTTGCGGGATGGTTTGAAAATGCTGAATTTATTCGAGTGCCATGATATTCGTCACTTACCCGTTGTCAATGATGAAAATCAATTGGTAGGAGTTATCACACCTGAGAGTCTGCATCACCTTATGCCATCAACTGAACTGTTGAAAAGCCGTCGAGTAGCAGAATTGCTAACACGCGAAGTTATTGACGTTTCCCCCACAACCTCTGTGCTAACTGTGGCGCAACGCATGGCAGAGGATAGAGTTAATTATGTAGTCATTGCAGAACAACGGGAAAACAGCATTTATGAGCGAATAGTGTCGTCAAATACAGTAGATTCAAGACCATTTTTATTCCCCATTGGTATCATTACTAAACGAGATATTGTCCAATTTCAGGCATTGGAACTAGATTTAAACTTGCCGGCTTATACACTGATGAGTTTTCCCCTATTGTGTGTGAGTCCAGAAGAGTCGTTATGGACAGCTCATCAGAAAATGCAACAGTGGCGAGTGCAGCAATTAGGAGTCTGTAGTCATCAAGGAGAACTGTTGGGTATGATTACTCAAACCATTATCCTACAAACCCTTGACCCAAAACAGTTGTATGGCGTTATTCAAGACTTACAGCAGCAACTGAGTCAACAGGGTCAAATCATTGCCTCACTCCAAGCTGAAAATCGGCATCTGCGACACAATAGCGATGAGGGAGATAGGGAAGCTGGGGGAGATAGGGAAGCTGGGGGAGCTGGGGAAGCTGGGGAAGCTGGGGAAGCTGGGGAAGCTGGGGAAGCTGGGGGAGCTGGGGAAGCTGGGGGTGAGTTTAGTTATATAAGGGTAACAAAAAACGATAATAGTAAAACCCGCCCCTACAGATACGCCATGACACCTCTGGTTACTCAAAACGCAGACGGTGAAATCGGTAACTTCTGGGATCAAGTGACCCCCATGGAACTGAGGGAGTGCCAACAAACGCAAGGGATTCTGCAAACTTTAAACCGTATTCTCAAAACCCTCAGTGAATCCCACCGAATATTGATGAGTGCCACCCAGGAATCTGAGTTATTCCAGAAGATTTGTTGTCTGATTGTGGAGGTAGGGGCGTATCGGGGTGCTTGGGTTGGCTTGACAACTGACGATACGTGCCAAACAGTGCAACCTGTAGCTGGGTTTGAAGCGTTAAAGAATGCAGAAGGCTCTTTGAAGGCAGAAGACAGAAAAGATCAGAAGGAAGAGTCTGAACTAAATAATTCTGAGAATAAGCAGTATCTAGAACGATTTGTTATGCCTGAGTTTAACCCATTCTCAGGTGAATCTCCTGTTGATAGCGTTTTGCAAAATGGACAACCGATAGTTTGTCGCCATATTCAGACTGATCCGCAGTTTACATCCTGGCGATCGCACGCTTTACAACAAGGGTATGGGGCGTTGATTATTCTGCCGTTACAGGTTAAAGATCAACCGTTGGGTGTGTTAACTATCTACGCGGTGAACTCCGGTTCATTTGTGCCAGAAGAGGTGCAGCTATTGAAAGAATTAGCGAATGATTTAGCCTCTGGTATTGAGGGGTTACGCACCCACATTGCCCGTGAACAAGCCGAAGCTAAATTATGTCAGTTAAATCAAGAACTGGAAAGTCGGGTACAACAGCGCACGGCTCAACTTCAACAGGAAATTCAGGAACGTGAAGGGATAGAAGCGTCATTACAGCAAGAGTTTGATCTATTATCCCGTGTTATGGAAACCAGTCCTGTAGGGATTATTTGGGTGAATCCTCAGGGACAAATTATGCTGATTAACCATCAGGCGGAACAGATTTTAGGTTTGCAGTCAGAAGACATTCACCCAGATGATCAAGATAAGCTGACTGGGCATCATCAGGATGAGTTAAGGAATTCAATTTGGGATAAACAGTTACCGTTCTGGAATTTGGTAAAAAAGGCTCAGACTGTTAATGACCTACACTATACCATTGAACGAGATGATGGGCGTCGAGTATTACTAGCAATTAACGGAACATCTTTATTTAACCAAGCGGGTCAGTTAAAGGGTGTCGTATTTGCGATCGATAATGTCACCGAGCGAGTAAAAGCAGAGGAGGAACTGCGACAAAGTGAAGAACGATTTCGGACTGTTGCTAACTTTACGTATGACTGGGAATATTGGCTGAACCCGGAAGGTCAGTTTCTCTATGTATCTCCTTCCTGTGAACGGATTACCGGGTATTGTGCCGATGAGTTTATCCAGGATGCCAGTTTATTAGAGTCGATTATCTATCCAGAGGATCGAGATAAATTTGTCCAACATGGGTGTGCCACGGCGGTAACTCAGAGGGTGTCAGGAATTGATTTTCGCATCCTAACTAAAACCGGAGAATTGCGTTGGATCTCTCATATTTGCCAATCTGTACACAGTGCTGAGGGGCGTTGGTTGGGGATACGAGCGAGTAATCGGGATATTACGGAGCGCAAACAGGCTGAGGAAGCCTTGCGAGAGAGTGAGAAACGTTTCCGGAGTCTGTTTAATCAGGTATCTGTAGGAATTTTACAAGCCACGTTATCGGGTCATTTTCTCTGGGTTAACCAAAAGTTTACTGATGTCGTCAAGTATAGTGCCGAGGAATTGCGAAACAAAACCTGCAAAGATATTACTCACCCCGATGATGTTGAGCAAGAACTCAGTTGCTTGGAGCAGTTATTGGCAGGGGAAATTGATACCTTCTCTCGTGAAAAACGCTATCTTCGTAAAGATGGATCTGAAGTGTGGGTGAATTTAAGTGGGTCGCTGATCCGCAATAGTCAGGGTGAACCGAAATCTTATATTGGCGTAGTGCAAGATATCAGCGATCGCAAACAAGCACAAGCGGATTTACAGCACCTAAATGAGCAACTGACAGGGCGGGTGAATGAACTGGGAAGCCGCAACCGAGAAATGGTGTTGCTTGGCAACTTGAGTGACTTTCTCCAAGCCTGTTTAACGGTTGATGAGGCATATCAGGCGATCGCGACATTAGTGGCTCCTTTATTTCCAGGGAGTTCCGGTGGAGTCTTCGCGATTAATCCGTCGGAAAATTGGGTAGAAGCTATGGCAACCTGGGGAACCGTTTTGGCGAGTCAGACACTGTTTTCACCGAAAGCGTGTTGGGCATTACGTCGGGGACGCCCCCATTGGGTAACCCAGCCACAATCCGGTTTACGCTGTCCTCATATTCATTCAGATAGTTCTCCCTTAGAATCTTTTTGTGTGCCGATGATGGCACAGGGAAAAGCGTTAGGCATTTTATATATTAGTTCACCCCAGCCGGGACAATTGGCTGAGGCAAAACAACGGTTAGCTTTAACAGTGGCGGAACATTTAGCCCTGTCATTAGCGAATTTGAAATTACGGGAAACGTTGTCTCAACAAAGTATTCGAGATGCACTGACTGGGCTATTTAATCGGCGTTACATGGAAGAGTCTTTAGAGCGGGAAATTCATCGAGCGCAGCGTCATCAGCGACCGATGGGGATCATTATGTTAGATATTGATCATTTTAAGCATTTTAACGATACCTTTGGTCATGAAGCTGGAGATATTGTGTTACGAGAATTAGGCATATTTTTGCAAAAAAATGTGCGGGCGTCGGATATCGCCTGCCGTTATGGGGGTGAGGAATTAATTCTAATTTTGCCCGATGCTTCACTCGCTGATACCCAACAACGGGCAGAACAAATTCGTCAAGATGTTAAAACGTTGCAGATCGAGTATCACTATCAACCCTTAGACGTGATCGCGATTTCTGTAGGTGTAGCGGCGTTTGCAGAACATGGTTCCACGGCACAGGAATTAATTGCAGCAGCAGATCGGGCACTGTATCAAGCTAAAACTCAAGGGCGCGATCGCGTGGTTACAGCCGAGAGCTAGTAATCCAGTAGCAAGTTTATTTATGGGTTAGAGGATAATGCCTATCAACAGCAAAGTAAGAATGAGTATAATTTAAAGTATGGCTCTTTTTTCCGAAGGTTCTTGTCTCCACTAAAAAGGTAGTCGTTAAGTCGGATTTACTATTGAAGGAAGATACTTCCAGATTTGCTCCGGAGGCATCTTTTTGTTCTAAGTATAGTATTACGAGTTGTTAAGGAATTATGGTTGTTACCCATTCTACCCCCCCTACCGTTAACGGTTCTGAGATCCGAGGTGAGATTCGCGCCTTGCAATCTCAGCTAGTTGAGTGGCGGCGGTGCTTTCACCAACGCCCGGAATTAGGGTTTACGGAACACCTAACCTCTACTTTTGTTTCCCAAAAGTTACAGGAGTGGGGAATTGAGCATCAAACGGGGATTGCCAAAACTGGGATCGTTGCTACAATCGAGGGCGATCGCCAAGGTCCGGTGTTAGCGATTCGGGCGGATATGGATGCCTTACCGATTCAGGAAGAAAACAATGTCCCTTACCGATCGCAACATGATGGAATTATGCACGCTTGCGGTCATGATGGACATACCGCGATCGCATTAGGTACGGCGTTCTATTTGTCTCAACATCGTCAAGACTTTGCGGGAACCATCAAATTCATCTTCCAACCGGCTGAAGAAGGACCCGGCGGCGCGAAACCGATGATAGAGGCTGGCGTCTTAAACAATCCAGATGTGGATGCTATTATTGGGCTACATTTGTGGAATAATTTGCCCCTGGGAACTGTTGGCGTTCGTCATGGTGCTTTAATGGCAGCAAGCGAGCGATTTCAGTGTAAAATTTTAGGCAAGGGGGGACATGGGGCGATGCCACATCAAACCCGAGACGCGATCGTCATTGGTACTCAAGTGGTCAACGCCTTGCAAACCATTGTTGCTCGTAATGTTGACCCAATTGAATCAGCCGTAGTTACGGTGGGAATGTTTCAAGCTGGTACAGCGTTTAATGTCATTGCTGACAGCGCCAAAATGAGCGGCACAGTGCGCTATTTTAATCCGCAATTAGCAGGGTATTTCAGCCAGCGTATCGAGCAAGTGATTGCCGGGATATGTCAGAGTCACGGGGCGCAGTATGAACTAGACTACCAGCCGCTTTATCCGCCTGTAATCAACAACTCACAGATAGCCGAATTGGTGCGATCCGTCGCTGAAGAAGTCGTCGAAACTCCTACAGGAATCATACCCGAATGCCAAACCATGGGCGGGGAAGATATGTCATTTTTCCTAGAGGCTGTACCGGGTTGCTATTTCTTTTTGGGATCAGCGAACCCCAGCAAAGATTTAGCCTATCCCCATCACCATCCCCGGTTTGATTTTGATGAAACTGTGTTAGCAATGGGAGTAGAACTATTTGTTCGCTGTGTGGAAAAATTCTGCCACTAATTCTCGACATTCGGGAAACCTGACAATCTAGGGTGTGCCTGCCAGACTAACTAAACGCGAAACCAGGGTAAGGGAACGAGTTTAACTCTCATCCTTTCCCTCGCGTCGATTCCTAAAGGATGGGTGTATTTGAGCCAAACCAGTTCTACCATTGGCAAATCCAACCCAAGAAAACTATAGAGGAATTACCTCCCTCAGGAGAAGTCTATGTCAGCCCCCATCTACCTGAAACTACTGTCAACCCTAATCTTATGCCTAACCACACTGGGGTTCATGTCATCGGGGTTAACCCAACCGATTGTTTCCGATGACAGTACCGATACGACTGTGAATCAAGAGAACAACCGCTTCGATATTGAGGGGGGGAAGTTATCAGGAGATGGCGCGAATCTCTTCCACAGTTTTAGTGAGTTTGGCTTAGATTCTGGACAAATTGCCAATTTTTTATCCAATCCATCGATACAGAATATTCTCTCACGGATTACTGGTGGTGATCCATCGATTATTAATGGGTTAATCCAAATCAGTGGCGGAACGTCTAATCTATTTTTGATGAATCCGGCAGGTATTATCTTTGGCAATGAGGCTCAATTAAACGTTCCCGCCGCGTTTACCGCCACAACCGCTACCGGGATTAGTTTTGGCGATAACTTGTTTAATGCTACTGGGATCAATGATTACACGTCTTTAGTGGGAACCCCCAACGGCTTTGTTTTTAATACACCAGAACCCGGTTCTATCGTTAATACAGGCAGCCTAGCCGTCAATTCGGGACAGAATCTGAGTTTAATTGGCGGTACAGTTTTGAGTACGGGGGAATTAGTCGCCCCAGAGGGTCAAATTACTGTAACCACGGTTCCTGGTAATCAATGGGTGCGGATTAGCCAAGCGGGAAATTTGTTGAGTTTAGAGGTTCCTGTGGCGGCGACGGCAGTTCCGTTTACGCCTCTTTCTCTTCCACAACTGTTAACGGGAGGAAATGTTAGTAACGCTACGGGTTTGTCGGTGAATGATCAGGGTGAAGTTGCGCTTACGGGTTCAGGAATTGCGATTGATAATGGTGATGTGGTTGCCAAGACGGTAACGGGAGGAACGGCGTTACTTTCAGCAGCGAATAATCTGACGTTGGTGGAGAGTCAGTTAACCACAACTGGGGATTTGCAGCTATTGGCGCAGGATACGGTACGGGTGCGGGATACTGTGGCAAATCCATTTATTGCACAAGCAGGAAATAATTTAATTGTTCAGGGAAACCAAGGCGTTGATATCTTTGCCTTGAATCATGCCGCCAGTGGTTTCTTCTCTGGTGGGGATATGATATTCCGTTCTAGTAATACCATAGGCGGAGATGCTCACTACTTGGCGGGTGGCGATTTCCGGATTGAACAATTGGATGGTAGTGCCGGAGATTTAGAGAGTCCTTATGATCCAATTATTTTTGCTACAGGAAATGTGACCTTGGGAGACTATACAGGGGCTTCGCTGCATATTTTAGCTGGGGGTCGGGTAAGTTTAGGAAATGTTAAAATTACAGGTACTGATACAGTAGCAGATACCATTAATCCTGATAATAATACCCTGTTTAATACAACTACGGAAATAGGTGATTTAGCCATGGTCACCTTGTCAAATGGTGAATCAGTAACAATTAACGGAAATCAACAACCAACCTTAGACATAAGGGCAGGCGTGAATTGGTCACTCTTAGGAGGAGTGCTAACTATCGCTTCACCGATAGACTCAACTAATCAATTTACAGGTAGTAACCAACCTCCCACTTTTCCAGGAACAGTCACCAATGCAAATATTAATATCAGCAATATTACAATTGAGGAACCCGATGGAGTCGTATTATTAACCAACCAATATAGACCCAACTCATCGTTAACAGGTGGTAATATTCGATTCAGAAGGCTTATTACTAAGAGTGAAACAGGAAATGGTGGTTCAATCTTTATAGATTCTCGTGGTAATATTGACGGATTCACCGTTGAAGCAGATAGTGATGTCGGTAATGGTGGTAATATTATCGCCAATGCTGTTGGCGATATTATATTAAATGATAATCAAAAAGCCAATTTCCGCTCAATCGCTGACAATGGTACGGGTGGTGATATCACTCTAAAGGCAGGTGGTACTATTAGCTTTCTTGATGTGATATCACAAGGGCTAAGTGGCACGGGTGGTGACATCTCGATTGAAGCAGGCGGTGATGTTATTGGCGATGATATTCAGACAAGAGGTTCGGTTGATAGTGGCAATATTACAATAATCAGTGGTGGCACAATTGATACGACAGCAGAAAACAATGGAGGGATCGGCTCTTGTATTAGAGTAGGCTCTATTTTCTGTAATCCTGGTAGTAGCGGTGATATCTTTCTCGAAGCAGCAACTAAGATTAAATTGGGGGGGTCTAGACCATCAGATCAAAATCCAGATCCGGATAAATTTTTTACAGTAAGGGGTGAGACTATTACTCTCAGGAGTGAGAGCATTGAATTAACCAAAGATGCTCCGTTAAGTGCTACTGAAGATATCCTTCTCAGTGGTAATGTCACCACCCAAAACCAGAGCATTACTCTAGATGGCAGATTGCGGCTGGAAAGCGATGTTAGCTTCAATACTAATGGTGCAGATATTACATTTAATGGCACAGTTGATGGTCAAAATGATGGAAATCAAAGTTTAAGTTTAAATACGGGGTTGGGGACAGCGAGTTTTAACGGAACTGTCGGTGGTAATAATCCATTGAATATTCTCAGTACTGATAACCAAGGCAGAACGATTATCAATCATGATATTACGGCAAGGAAGATCGAGTTCAGCAACATAGTGGAAGTGCAATCGGACTCAACATTAACGTCAACCCTACCTGATCCTGTACTCACTATCCCTGTGATGAATTTTGGCTCAAGTGTTGAGTTAAAGGCTGATCTCATTCTCCGTACTAGCGCTAGCGCAATTAATGCCAATATCATCTTTAATGGCATCGTCGATTCAGTTGCAGGAAGCCATAGTTTAACGGTGTTGAACCCTGGCACAACAACTTTTAATGATAGTGTTGGTAGCCCTAACGCCTTGGATATTCTAAAAACTGATATAGGTGGAACAACTATTATTAATAGTGATGTCACAGCCAATAAACTAGAGTTGCAAGATAAAGTAATCATAGAGTCAGACTTATCACTAACGGCAACGGTAATGAACTTTGGCTCAACTGTTGAAGGAAATGATAAGACGCTGACCCTTCAGTCACTTAATCCCAGTCAAGTATTTGAACTGATAGAAGGCGTTTTTCAAGATGGTTTTAAGGAACTGATTATTGATGGTACGGGTGCAAATGGGACGGTTATTATTAACGACAGTTTCACGTTCAGTGATCCAGTGACGATTCTGTCTCCTGATGTAATCGCGATTAATGGCAATATTCGTGGTGAAGATGATGCTTCAATTACACTCAATAGTACAACCACTAACTTAAATGCCAATGTCACGACTGAAGGCGGTGGTATAGCGTTTAATACAGACAGCGTTGAACTAGGTAATGATGTTACACTCAACAGTGGTAGTAATCCGATTCGCTTTCAAGGTACGGTTGATGGCAATCATGATTTGACAGTATCGAGTTCGGGGACAACGACTTTCGAGGGGGCGGTTGGCGGTTCTACCCGCCTAAATAGTCTCACCACAGATGCTGGCGGAATAACTCAATTTCAGGGGAATGTTACGGCAAATCGCTTGAATTTAAAAGATCGGGTAGATGTGCTATCCAATTTATCCCTAACCGCCACAGAAATTGTTCTCAATGGTATCCTGACAGGTACAGATAATGGGGCTATTACCTTAAATGCTGCCACGACAACGCTTAATTCTAATATCACAACTACAGGTAGTGATATCAGGTTCTTAGGAGATAAGGTTAATTTAGGCGCTGATGTTGACCTGAATACGGCGAGTGGTAATATCAATTTTAGTGGCAGTGTAGAGGGCGATCGCGCTTTACGTCTCTTCAGTAGCGGAACCACGACATTCTCTGGTGCTGTGGGTGGTGTCACACCATTAAATAGTCTCACCACTGACGCCGGGGGAACCACCCAATTTAACCGAAATGTTACCGCGAGTCGTTTAACTATCTCAGATACCCTCGCTGTCTTATCGGATTTATCCCTAACCGCATCAGAGATTACCTTGGGTGCAACGGTAACGGGCTCAAATACTAATCTGGTTTTGCAACCGCTGAATCCCACTCAAGACTTTACACTCACCGGAGGCGTGTTTGAAGAGGGGTTCCAGAGTCTCAGGATTGGAAGAGATAATGGCAGTGGCGCGATCGCACTCAATGGCAATCTTACCTTCAGTGATCCGCTATCCATATTATCACCAACAGGTTCAGGTAAGATCACCGCCACAGGTACAATTACCGGATTCGATAATGCCACAATTAACCTACTGGCGAATCAAGGGATTAACGTAAACGATATTACCGCCAATGCAGGAATCTCTCTCACCAGTAATCAAGATGCTATTACTACCCGAAATCTGAATACATCGGGAGTAAATCAAGGCGGAGATATTACAGTACAAGCCAAAACTGGGATTCAAGCGGGTACAATCAATTCCAGTGCAACTCAGGGCGATGGGGGGAATGTCACCTTAGATCCAGAAAACGATATCGAAGTGGATTCGATTAATGCTCAAGGTGGCATCAACGGCAGAGGTGGTAACGTAGATATTACCACAGAACGGTTTTTCCGAGCCACTGATACATTTCGCGATCGCACGGGTACAAACACCAGTATCTCCACCGCAGGCGGGAATAGTGGTGGATCAGTGATTATCCGCCATCAGGGAGGGAAATTGCGTATTCCCTTCACCGTTGGGCAAGACTACAACGATGTTAATGGTACAAGGGGCGCGATCGCAACCGGAAGCGATAATCAAATTACCGAGGGTTCCTATCCCAATCCCTATACTCAGGGAATCGCACCGAGTCAGATTCAACTGATTACACCCGAAACCCCCACTGAATCTTCCGCCGAAAATCCGCTAATTCTGCAAAAAGAGTCGCCTTCACAATCTCAGGTAGAAACCAACGTGCCATCTGTAACCATTGACACCGTATTTGGCACAATTGATGCGGCGTATACCCAAGAATTTGAATCCTATCTCGGCAAATCAGGGACTCAAATTCTCACCCTAACTCAGGCGCGTCAACTCTTGCAGGATATTGCCCAAGAAACAGGGGTCAAACCTGCGTTAATTTATGTCATGTTTGTTCCCAGTAGCATCTCTTCTGAATCAGCTACTCCCGAAGACAATGATCAACTGGATCTCGTCTTAGTTACCGCCCAGGGAGAACCGATTCATAAATCCATCCCCATCACCCGCGCTGAAGTTTTACAAGTGGCGCAACAGTTTCAACAAACTGTAACCAATGTCCGAGATACTACGGGTTACTTAGCCCCAGGAAAACAACTCTACGACTGGTTAATTACGCCATTAGAAGCGGACTTACAAGCCCAAGGGATTCAAAACTTGGTGTTTGTGATGGATAGGGGTTTACGTTCCATTCCTGTCGCCGCCCTATACAATGAACAACAATTCTTGATCGAGAATTATAGTGTCGGAATGATGCCCAGTTTAAGCCTTACTGATACTCGCTTCCAAAGTGTGCAAGATAGCAAAGTCTTGGCAATGGGGGCAGAAAAATTTAGTGATCAAAAGCCTTTACCCGCCGTTCCTGTGGAATTAGAAGCGATTACCCAGAAACTATGGCAAGGTCAATTTTTCCTAAATGAAGGCTTTACTCTAGATAATCTGAAAGCCCAACGGAAAAAACAACCCTTTGGCATTATTCACCTCGCCACCCATGCCGATTTTCGTCCCGGTGCGATCAGCAATTCCTATATCCAGTTATGGAATAGTAAGCTACGCCTGGATCAATTACCAGAATTGGGGTGGAATAATCCCCCGGTAGAATTACTGGTACTCAGTGCTTGTCGTACTGCATTAGGGGATGAAAACGCCGAATTAGGCTTTGCCGGATTAGCGGTGCAAGCAGGAGTCAAATCAACTTTAGCCAGTTTGTGGTATGTCAGTGATGAAGGTACATTGGCACTAATGACCCAATTTTATGATCAGTTAAAAACAGCTCCAATTAAAGCTGAAGCCTTACGACAGGTGCAAATCGATATGCTTAAGGGGAAAATTAAACTGGAAAATGGTCAACTGATTACGTCTGCGGGAACGATTTTGTTACCCTCTGAACTGCCCCAATCACAAGATTTAACCCATCCGTATTATTGGGCGTCTTTCACTATGGTGGGGAATCCTTGGTAAAAATAAGTCCCGTGTTATCCTTTGTAGGAAGGGCAGAACATAAGCTGGGTATTGTTTCCAGTGCTTGGCTTGATCAAAGGCGATCGCACTCCATAAGTGTTGTAGCTGGTCTTTGGTGGAACATTGCTGTAGATGAAAGGCGATCGCATTCTTCCATTGTTCCATTTGACGGTAGCTGATAAATTGTCCACCTTGGTTTTTACGATGGACAAAAATAACATAACACCAGCATTCGACGTTAACAATCATGGATTTAGGAATTCTCAGAAATTTTGCGATTTGGTGCTTGGTGATGCGGAATTTTTTAGCGGGTTGGATGCGGCGAAATAAGGCAGACATGGGATTTTCCGTGTATCTGTGTAGAGACGGGTTCAGGGAATAACGTTTGTAGCAGCGATAAAGCTTCATCAAACCCGCCCTCACATCGATAAGAGTGAAGGTGGGTTTGTTATCTCTAACGCCCTTAAATCGGTGGTCTAGTGCGAGTTCGGCTGGTACTCTGGTGGTAAACCCGGATTAAACATCACCACAAATTGGGCATTTGGCATCAGACGGCGAAGAATGCGAAGATGCCCATCAGCATCGGAACGGTTGCGGTATTGTGCTACGGTAATTCGTTGCATATTGGGTAGCAGGCGAACCAGCACCCAAGGATAAAGGCGTTCTTTGTAAGGCATAATTGACTTGTCTCCATGTGTCATTGGAGCCAGAGCCAGCGTCGTCCCGTGGAAAGTTCGTGCGCTGGCTCATGACTTGACCCTATATTACAAATATATTTAGGGCTTTGTCTACTTAGATAAATAGATTTAAAGTTAAGGGAACTAGGAGGCAATGAGTTCAGGGATTAAGTTAACGAAGCTAAGGAAACGGTTGGGACTAACTCAGAAACAAGTAGCTGATGCGATAGGCGTCACCGATCAGACAGTCAGTAACTGGGAAGCTGGAAGATTTGAACCTCGACTCACCATTAGTCAGACACAGGCTTTATGTCGCGTCTTGCAATGTCCTTTAGATGAACTACCGAGTTTTAAGGATGCACAGGAGTCAGACTGAAACGTGAGTGGCTGATTGGCATCGGAATGTAGATGAGGGCAAAACGCGATCGCTTGCTTTTACTAGCAAAACTGGCGGAAATTTTTGGCTGAGTCCCCCACTCCCCTGCACCTTTACCTCATAATGAGAATTGGAGAGTTTATGAAGAAACGTAACAATGCCTAAAGCTATCTGGAACGACACGGTTCTCGCCGAGAGCAACAACTGTCAAATTGTCGAAGGAAACTATTATTTCCCTCCAGACTCAATCAACCAGGAGTATTTTAAGGAAAGCAGTACCCATACAAGCTGTCCCTGGAAGGGTCAAGCCAATTACTACACCATCGAAATTGATGGGCAACAGAATAAAGATGCAGCATGGTACTATCCTCAAGCAAAAGAGAAGGCGAAAAAATTTGAGGGCTATGTTGCCTTTTGGAGAGGAGTAAAAGTTGAAGCATAGCTAGTATGGGCTGAGGGGGTGACAAGGGACTTGAGGGTACTACTGGGTGTAGGGTATAGGGTGTAGGGTGTAGGCAAAAATTGAACTAAACTCAGGGAGTCACCCCTATTGAGTCACCAAAATTGTTTATTCGTTGGCTCGCCAGAAAGAGCGCTCGCTCCTTACCCTATCTCCTCTTATGGGCTTTTGTGTTTCTTACCGATTTTCCCCACACCCCACACCCATTTAAAACAGTACTCCAGAATCCGTGTTCAATGAAAAAACCATAACCGAAACAACTTGCCACTCCGTTTCTGCGGCGACAGGTGATTCAGGTTCCTTAACAATCATCACATAGCGTGGTGGCGAATTTCCGGCTAAAAACCGTCGTGCTGAATCAGGAAATAGATTCTTTTGCTCCTGCCCAGAAAACTCTCATCCTTGTAGTGCGAGCATCTTGCTCGCTACTAATACCCAATTTAAATGCATGACAGCTTAGTGCTGAATTTACCTGAAATAGTTCTTGATCATGCAAAAAACGATTCTGAATTTGTCGCTCTCCCTTGTCTTATTGTTAACCTTGACAGTCGCTTGTACAAGTAATCAGTATATTCTCTATCGCCCAGTTATTTGCTCACAAGAGGAATTAGTCGTTTCCGATTCGGCTGTCAACTCAGAACACAGAGAAAATATCAAGCAAGTCTTTGATTTCTATAGCGTTCCCTATCGCGAAGAGAATGGACAAATCCTCATCCCGGCTGATGTTTGGCAAGATCGGGAACTGATGTGGAACTATACGACAAAGGCGAATGATCCGGACTGGCTACGTCAACAAGAAAAAGATGGTCATATTAAGTCGAATGTCACTGACTTAAGGCTGGTGGGCAATGCCCACCCTACGATAGATAAAGGGTTTTGGCGCTCCCCAAATGCTTATTTCAGTGCTATTCATATTAAGTCCACGCCCTAAAAAATGTATTATCCTGCCAAGCTTGTGCCGTGCGCTGTTCAATTGCGGCTAATTCCACCTCATCCAGGGGCTGAAAACGGCTAGCGACTTCCACATTTGACTCTAACTGTGGCACATCTTCTGCTGCAATCACGGCACAGTGAACCCCTGATTGAGAAAGGGTATATCCCAGCGCCTGATGCATTCCGTCTAAAGCACCGGATTTAAACAACCGCCCATAGGCTGGGACTTTCATGGCAATCACCCCCACCTTGTTCTGACGAGCAACGGGTAAAACTGTGGGGATAAATGGACGGGGGTGGTGTTTATCCGCCGCATTAATACAAACTAGGGTAGTATCAAAAGGATAACGCTGCAATCCAGCCGCGATGACATCGGGTTCGTGGTGTCCGGTAATCCCACAGTATTTAATCAAGTTTTGGGCTTTGGCTTCTTCTATGGCTTTAGCAGCCCCGGTTGCACTGAAAATTGTATCGAGTTCTTCGTGAAAGGAGACGTGGTGCAATTGCCACAAGTCCAAATAATCCGTATTCAAGCGTTTGAGCGATCGCTCTAAGTCTCGCCACGCCCCATCGCGATCGCGGGCGGCGCTTTTACTGGCGAGAAATACCTGCTGTCGGTAGTTTGGTAAGATTTTACCCAGATACTCTTCACTCGGTCCATAACTCGCCGCTGTATCAAAGTAACGAATCCCCAATTCTAACGCCCGTTGAATAATCGCCAACGCATCCGCTTCCTGGTTCGGTTTGGATAGGGGTGTCTTCCCTGCCCCTCCTAAGCCTAAAATAGGCACAGAAACCCCTGTATCTCCTAACATCCGTTCTGGCATTGTGGTGGTTCCAGAGAGTGACATGGCGAGGGTTGACCCTGATTGCTGTTGAGAAGCTGAGGGTTTATTTTGTTTCAACGCCGCACTCCCCACAATTCCCCCCGCTACCGCCATACCGGTTAGGAGAAATGTACGTCGGTTCGTTTTTTCAGACATGCACTGCACCTCCAGACTTTCTTCCCATTGTGCTGACTTTGCTCAAATATGCAATAAGTAAGGGGAGGGAAGAGGGAACAGGGAACAGGGAATAGAAGGGATTGAGTCGGGGCGGGTTTAGTTACATCTGGGTGCTTTCGTAAACGATAGTCGTAAAACCCGCCCCTACATCCCTCAAAAACAGGTTTCCTCGAACGACGTGAAGAATCAACTATCAATAATTAACCATCAACACTCAACACTTAATGTCCAAACCCCATCCCAATTTGGAGGCGGTGGAGAGTCTAGCCAATACAAACAGCGCTGAATATGTAATCTCGCCGCCTTATCACCACTATCCATTGCCAAAACCTGGGAAAATTCACCAATTGCCAGGGCAAATTGCTGGTTGAGGTAATAGCGACGCCCTTTTTCATAATGGTCAATAATTTGTTCTTGCTGACTCGAAAGAGACTGAGAACGAAGTCCCATAAGTTCATAGATGGCAAGGGATTGGGGTTTACTCTTCACCGGGAGGCGATCTAGTTCCCGCACCCAGACGCGATCGCGACAATGTTTATAAATTGTTTCGCTAATAATAATGTCACTGCCATAATCGCGACTGACTTGTTCCAGTAATGAGGTAAAGTTGACAATATCCCCAGATAATGGCGGTTGAGAACCATTTTGACTCAGATGGACTCTCCCTGCATGAATACCAATACCTAGGCGAGGCATTGGCTGATGAGGTGTCAAATGATTACGATTAAACTCGGCTAACTGTTGGCGCATATCTATCGCTGCTTGTACAGCATACCAGGCGCGATCGCTCAAAGGTAAGGAGGTATCAAAGACAGCAATTAGAGCATCACCAATATATTGATTTAAAGTACCTTGATACTTCAAGACAGTCTCCACCATCAGTTCACAATAGTGATTGAGCATGGAAACAACGGTTTCCGCTTCCATGTCGTCCATCAAGCTGGTATAGCCTTGAATATCGGCACATAAAATCGCCACATTGGGATGACTAAATAACTGGATATCATATTTTCTCAGAAATTCCTGGGTGATTTCCTGGCTGACTTGGTGATAGGTGGGGAGTTGAGCGGAACTCGTGGAATTAATTTCTTTGAGAACGACGACGAGTCCATAAAAATTATGAGATCCGTTGTTCTCCGCAATCGACCGAATCGATAAATCAATCGGTTGTTCCTGATTTTTGGCAATAACCGTATGAGGGGCGTGATAGTCATGATGTTCCGTTAAAGCCCCTTGAACTAAATGGGCAAAATCACTCTCTTTAACCTGAATAAAATCACCAATCCAACTCCCTTCCACCCCATCTACCTCATCGCTTTTGAGAAGCTGATGCGCTTTTTCGTTGACAGTAATAATTCGCCCCGTTGCATCGGTATAAATCACGCCATTATCTAGAGTCTTTAAAATAAGCCGTTGAATCTGCTCCTGTTGTTTAAGCGACGCGAATTGGCGAGAATTTTGCAAAGCAATCCCCACTTGCAGCGCAAAGGCTCCCATCAATTGTTGATCGGCTTGACTAAAACTTGCCTTAAAGATATCCGGTGGAATGGGCCAACTATCGGGATCATAGGCGGGGAAATATCCCCGTTTCTTTTTATTAATTAACTCCAGTACCCCCAATACTTCGTTATCCGGTGTCAAAATCGGCATATAGAGTAAACTACAGGTTCGATACCCGGTATGGCAATCCCTTTTTTTGATCTGATCAACACCAGGGTAGATATAGAGGTCAAAGGGAATATTTAAGGCTTTTCCCGACTCAGCTACTTTACCAACAAAGCCAACCCCAATCCCGTGACGCTTCTCGTGAGGAGAACCTTCCTCTGTTTCTACCATTGTCCACAGTTCCTGGTGTTCCTGATCGAGTAGCCATAAGCGACTGCGATCGGCATTCATTAATTCATTGGCTTCTTGAATAATAAGCTGAATGATCGCATCAAAATTTAATCCGCCTTGGCTAATCGTATGAATGGCTTTAATAAAGCCAATAAAAACCTCTTGTTTCTTAATTTCTGCATAAAGCGCCTGACATCGCTCAACCGTTGAACGAATCCACGCACTTGCCTGATAAAATCGCTTTTCATCCTCTTGAGTAAATCCCTGATTGTTAATTGTCTTTTCTAATGTTTGATCAGGATTAGCCTCTGGTTTTAATTTGTTGATTAATTGAACGAATGCAACAATGTTTTTTTGTTTATTGGATAAAGGTAAAGATAATAAATTATAAACGATATAATCAAAGGAAGGTGGTAGCTTTATACCATGTTCTTCCCGATAAAACTGGCACTCAAAAGGATTTTGAACAAAACTCTGTAAATTGGCAATTCCGCCAATCCCAGTCGTCGGGGGAATTCTTAACTCTTTCGGTTGGGAATAGTTTGGGGTTAAAACGAGACACTGATCTGGATCATATCGGTCTAATAAAAAAATATTAACCCGATCAACACGGATAATTTTCTTGAAACACTGAGCGACTTCTATTAACATTTCTGTTAATATAAAACTTAAGTCCTGGTGATTTGACATCAGTATAGATCCTCCCTTTTCTTTAACCAGGCAGTTGCCCATTTAAGCCGCTTCTCAAGGTTTATCGGGTAAGATGCTTCTGAAACAGTGCGATTTGGCGCAACTGCTCTACCTACAATCTTGACATGCCTGTGACCTATCGACCATACTACCTGTACTGTAGCTACTTTTATGCCTGATTAGTCAACAATCCCCATTCGTTGAGGCGGAAAAAATCGTTTAGTCACCTTTCCCAGAATATTCTGTCGGGGAAGAAACCCCCAATCCTCACTATCATAGCTGTGGTTCCGGTTATCCCCCAAGACGAAATAAGAATTGGCGGGAACGGTGATGGGGGTAAAGGTGTCTTGAGAACCTCCTTGACGATAGTTCTCTTCCAGAGGCTGAGACTGGATATAAACTATTCCCTTTTGAATCTCTACCCGTTCTCCGGGTAAACCAATAATTCGCTGAACAAAGGCTTCTCGAAAATGGTTTTCTTGCAAAGTTTTCGGTGGTGAAAATAGGACAACATCTTGCCGCTGGGGGGATTGAAAACGGTAGATTTGTTTATCCACAATAACCCGATCGCCGTTGTGTAACGTTGGGTTCATCTCCTTCGTGGTAATGACGTGACTATCAGCGATATGTGTTGTAATAAAGAACATCTGCATAGAAATTACGATAGAAAATAGAATAGAGACAAGCGCCATACATAAAATTGGGAGCTGATTTCGTTCACGACGAACTGTTGAGACGATATAAACGTGATAAAAAACTAGAGATTTGAGGAGTATCGGCACGAGTTGAACCAGCAACGAGGTAACAAAAAAAGTAAATAATATAACACTCAACCACAGGCGGTTAATATATAGATGACCCGCACCAGGAACAAGGCGTGAGAGGAAGACAGCCAACCATGGATCTTTTCGACTGGTTCTGAGTTTCTCAAAGCTTGGCGGATTAGCTTTCTTGGCACAGTCATACGCATCAAAGATTCCCCAAATACTCAACGCGAATGTGGTGATTAAGAGAATTTCCCCGATAAAAATATTGCCGATTCGGCTTAAAATTAACCATCCACTTAAAGCATATAACCCGACTTGAGTGATAATTAAACTATACCCTCTGATCATCTTTCCGGTATAAAGCTGACCAATTCCGGGAAAAAATAAGGATAAGTTAGCCGCTAGCCAAGGTTCTTTTCCTGAACTCAGTGAGGAAGGGTGCTGCAATTGAGACATCTGTCTTGCCTTCGATATAGGTATAGCCCAGTAGATACCCCATGTTAAGATGCTGAATTGAACAAAAGTCTAAGAGAGCGGCTTCACTATAACCAGTAACCGGGCAGAGTGACAAGTTGATTTAAATATCTTTATAGAAACTTATAAAACAAAGCCTATAGTTTAAATAAACGGTGAAGTTTAAATAGTATTTTATCCTTTGTCATTTGGTTCACCCGTAATCAGGGAATTAAATGCACAGGGATATAATGTGGAAATTAAGCAGGTTGCTTATGAATTTCAACAAGGCGGAAATCAAATGTTCCAGATAAGAAAATTTTGAGTGTGTAGGGGCTCACTTTCACGATTATCGTTTCTTTTTTACCCCGATGTAACTCGCGCCCACCCAGACTCAGGATTCCGGAGGCGCTAAAGCGCTGACTACGAACGACCCAGACTCAGGATTCCGGAGGCGCTAAAGCGCTGACTACGAACGAAGGGTGCGATCGCATCCGGAGCGTTAACCCTGATTGAGTATTAGTACCGCTTGGTTTTCTGCACCCCGTAAATAATCCCTGTGGCAATAGACAGTAAAATTAATAGCAACAAAATACCTCCTCGAATAAAGCTGAGGATTCCTACACCTCTAAAAATATAAACCACAATCGTAACAGCTACAGAAATGGCAAAAATATAAGCATAAATTAGGGTATCAGATCGGGGAGGTTGAATCATAATATAAGTAGTCGAACAAAATTAAAGGTAACGGCGGGTATCGTCTTATGTCATTCGTAAAGGTTTCAGGAATAGTGACAGAACGTAATCGAGTTCGGTTTATTTCCACCAACCTGCTTAATTACTACGGGACTTATTTTTGCATAGAATGGAACAATCCGTTACATACAGCTGGGGGAGGGCGGGTTTTGTATAACAGTTATCGGTTATATGCCAAAGGCTAGTCCCTAAACCCGCCCCTACGGGTTGTGTGGATGAGGGCGCGATCGCATGGCTTTTTCTGTTGCACTTTTATCCCAAATCCGGGCTAGGTAACCCGTTATAACAAAGTCCGCGCAGGCGGACGCAAGGGCAAGTTAAAGCCCACAGGGACTATCGCTACCGTTATTCTCCATCGGCGCTACCGTATGACTCAAACGCATGAAGAAGGATTGAGGTGTGTCTTCCACATCAGACACCACACCATGCAAACGCCGCACTAATGCCATAATCTTATTCCCATATTCCGGATCAGCACTCCAGCGCCGACTTAAGTCGTACACCGAAGGCGCACTCCCGCGTAAGACGAACTGGAACCGAGGACTGACAATGGGCGGATGTTCAATCGGCGCTGTTGTTCCATAGGCTTTGAGGTGCTGAATGTGGGCTTTCACACCCGTGCGGATATCTGGGAAAAATGCACCCGCCGGATCACTATTGGCTGTCCCTAAACCGCCAAAATTATTCTGTTCCGGTTGTAATAAACCGCCAAAGCGTAAAAAGTTGGTCGTCAGACACATCTGACAAAAGGCAATATCGTGATTGACATCTTCTTTTTCCGCTTCTTCCATGTAAATGGTATGGATGTCGGGAAACTGATCCAGGGCTTTGTCATTATTACTGGTGAGAAAGGCTTTTAAATCTGCTTCTGTGGTATTGCCAAACCAGATAATCTTGTCCGATTCATCCAGATCCGTTTGAGTCGCGGTATTCAGTAATACCGTTCTGGTATCATTATCCCAGCCGACAGAGATATTAAAGGGCTGGAGATCAACCGCTTTTACATACACGACATTGCCATAACTGATTTGGCGAATATCCGATTCCACAGTCAGATCAACACCTAAATTCTCTACCAGATCCGCCGGAATATAGGAATTCCCGTTGACGAGAAGCCCTTTTTCGTCATGATCGTAGTTTTGAATTTGGATATTAATCAGTTGGAAATGGGGTGAAGTTTGATCCGATTTTGCCGTTTGACCACTCCATTGCAGCAATCCATCGGCTAAACCTTGAGCAAAGCGATCGCGGTTTTCTTTAAGTAAGGTTAAGTCTTCGGGATTATCGAGGAAACACAGATTGAAGATAATCGACGCCGCCGCGACTTCACGACAAAACGGAAGCTGATTTTTGGCACTCAAGGTATCCGGTTTAACACCACGAGAGAGGGCTTTTCCTGGTAAACGCAGTTCAGGGACTTTCTCCAAGAATGCCTCTAAGACCAACTTAGCATCATCCTTGCGGTCTTCGTTTCCATCAATATAATAGGCTTCAGTACCCCGCACCGAACCATTAAAGGCATTACCACCCAGTTCTATCGCCACATCCCCAGGCAGAACGCGATCGTTGATCCATTTGATTGTACCGCCTAGATCCAGGTCATCGGGTACTGTCAGGAAATTAACCCCTCGTGACTGGAGTTCCTGCACCAAGGCGTTACGAGTAAGAATCATTTCCTCGGCTTCCGTTGTCCCTAAAGCAACAACGCCGGGATCTTTAAGGTTATGACCCGCAGAAATAAATATGCGCCCGACAGCCGTTGCGGGTGGAGTTACGGGTTTAGAGGGTTCGGGTTCGGGTTCAGTAGGTTCAGTGGGTTCAGTGGGTTTAGTGGGTTTGGGCGGTGAGATAACCACAGGTGCGCCGAAAAATCCCAGTTGCACGAGAGTAGCCGGTCCCACCACACCATCGGTAATTAGGTTCCTTGCCTTTTGAAACAGCTTGACTGCTGCTTGAGTTCCTGGTCCAAACACGCCATCTACCCCAACATCAATTTTGGCATCTGCTAACGCTTGCTGGATTTTGCGGACATCTATACCATGCATGTAGGGACTTGTCAACTTAATGATTTCAAAGTCCTGCCAGACTTCCCCAAAACCGCCGATAATACTCCGATTCAGTCGCCGTTCGGTAGCCGGTCCATAGCCCCCATCTTCGGCAATTCGATCCTGGGGATTGTATCGATTCCAAACCCGTTGGAACGCCCGCACCGCTAGGCTACGAATATCACGTCCGCCGCGAATATAGTCGAAGTGAGGATAATCCCTCGGACCCAACCATCGCCAGCCATGTCGTTCTAGAAAGGGACGCCAGCCATCGGTATCTTGGATATCCAGCGCTAAACCACTTTGGTGATTACTGCGAGGTGGACGGGCGGCGAGTTGAATTCCGCAGCGACGACCTCCCCGATAGTGATTGTAGAGGATGAGTTGTTGGGCGATGGTGCGATACGCCGAATTGATAGTTAGAGGAATTCCGCGATCGCGAATTGCCCGTCCCAGGGCGGCTTTAGCAGCGGGCTGGAGGAAGGGCCACACGGCTTGTCCCAGACGCGCATTCAAGTCTTCAAAACTGACCAGGGTGTCAGGTGTGATAAAGTTCATCTCATTAATCACCTGCTGATCCAGTCCCCGCACAACATGGGTGGAACAGGAACGCACATTAAACAGAACTTCGGTAGAACCAGGGGGAGACACTGGGGGTAGCAAGACGGTTTCGCCGTCCCAAATCTGAATATGGTCGGTAAAGGCGTACCATGTATTCTTGTTGTTAAATCGGTCTGTGGCAAACGCCACCCGGATATGGTGAGGTTCTCCGTCCTTAGGGTCCCAACTGTGCAGTACTAACTCTGTCCCTTCCGTCAGACTATAAAGGTCTTCTGGGTTAGAGATTTGACTACTATCGACAGGTTGCTGTTTTAGGAGGGTATCTGCAAATATTTTAAGCGTTAAAGCCATTGGCTGTTCATTTAAAATGATTTAGAGTTATTTTAGTAATTTTACTACATGAGATGGGGGAACAGGGAACAGTAAGGACTTAACGCTTGTTAACATTTCTTAGTACAGCGGACATAATTTATGTCCAGGGAATGATGTCCCTTCGCCAAAATCCCAAAGGGTTACTTATGATTCACGGACCATCTCCCTATAGCAAATATCCATTAGCTGACCAAACTCGGTTAGTTTTCTTAAAAAATATCATCAAGAATCCTAACATTATCGTTGGTGACTACACCTATTACGATGATTTCGAGAATCCCGAAAATTTTGAACGGAATGTTTTATATCACTTTGATTTTGTCGGAGATCGGCTAATAATTGGCAAATTTTGCGCGATTGCCTCAGATGTCAAGTTTATTATGAATGGGGGGAATCATCGCACAGATTGGTTTACTAATTATCCCTTTCCAATTTTTGGTTCCGGATGGGAAGTCGCCATGCCTGATAGCTGGCCCCACAAAGGGGATACAGTGATTGGGAATGATGTCTGGATCGGTTATGCCGCAACAATTATGCCCGGTGTTCATGTAGGGGATGGGGCGATTATCGCCACAGCATCAGTGGTGACTCGCCCGGTTGAACCTTATGGGATTGTGGGGGGAAATCCGGCGCAATTAATCCGCAAGCGTTTTGAGGATAACGTTATTGAGGAACTGTTAGAGATTCAATGGTGGAACTGGGATATTGAGAAGATTACCCGTAATCTGAACGCCATTTGTGGTTCAGATATACAGGCGTTACGGGAAGCTGTATAACTGGGTGCTAGTGAAGTGCGATCGCGTGTAATATTCCCGAAGCGCAAGGGTTAGAGAATTGTTTGAGTGTACTGGAAGAGGGGTGGCATTATCGTCATGCCCAGATTGTGCGATCACGACTAACCCAGTCAAGGTATCTTTTGAAACCCCATACCCACCTGAAGAAAATGAGCATCGCCCGTTAGCACCATGTCAATCCCCAATTCTTTCATCACAACCATTGAAGTCAGAACGTTTCGCTTGAGTGGCAGGTAGACGCTTAAAAAACAGAGTAAAGGTTTCATCGAATACATAATCTGTGGTGTAAATAACACCATTTTTATTCTGAAAATTCATATAAAAATTCACAACCTCTTGATGTTGATTTTCTCCTTTATTATGGAGAGTCAACCAGCCCCAAGTATCGATGAACAGCTTAGGTTTCATAAATTTCGATATCTATAGCTTTAGCTAAACCACTGTAAGAAACTGCTCCAATAAATTCTGACATCGGATCGGAAGTAGAAGCCGATGTTTCTTTTTTATTATTAGGCTCTACGTCGCTTTGTTCGGGGGAAGTATACTGATTTTGACAGTAGAGTAAAAACCCAACAAATTGCAAGACATCTTGGAGTCGATCTTCGGGGAGTGATTCAATCTCCCTCAATAACTGTTGTTTTAGGCTAACAAGGGGTGTCATAGTGTTTCCCGTATTTACTACAATTCACATCCTTCTCTACCCATTGTATATTCATCTTCTCCATTTGGCTCAAATCCCGATATTCGGTTGACAAAGTAGTGGTGAAGACAGCGCCGACTCCGCAGGGGGAGACGATGTTAAAGCAGTATCTGCCAAAGACTACTACTATAGAAACAACGAGTTAAACTAAAAGTATTACCAAGGAGGGCTGAATGAATGATCAGGAGTTGGCAATTCTACTCAATGATCTGGAATCGGATCGGGTAGAACGTAAAGCTTCAATAGCTGACCGAAATATCATTCGTCAGGCTATTTGTGCTTTTGCCAATGACTTACCCAACCACCAGCAACCCGGAGTCCTGTTTATTGGCGTTAACAATGACGGAACTTGTGCAAACTTGCCAATTACTGACCAATTCCTGCTCACTCTCTCTGATATACGATCCGATGGAAATATTCTGCCTTTTCCGTGCATGATTGTCCAGAAACGAACGATTAGTGGATGTGAATTAGTGGTTGTCATCGTAGAACCCTCTGATGATCCACCGGTGCGCTTCAATGGACGGATTTGGGTACGAGTGGGTCCGCGCCGAGCAACGGCTACACGACAAGAAGAGCGTCGTTTAGCGGAAAAAAGGCGGGCAAAGGATTTACCTTTTGATATTCTCCCTCTACCATCGGCTAGCTTAGATGACCTAGATTTAGACTTATTTCGGCGCGTTTATTTACCTTCATCTTTAGCGATTGATATCCTAGAAGAAAATGAACGCTCTATTGAGCAACAACTCACCTCAATGCGCTTTGCCACAGTTGAACCCCAGCCCAAACCAACAGTATTGGGTGTCTTAGTCGTTGGTAGTGATCCACGACAATTTCTTCCGGGTGCCTATATTCAATTTCTGCGTATTGATGGCAGTGAATTAACAGATCCTATTAAAGATCAGAAGGAAATTGGCGGTTCACTTCCTGATTTACTCCGAATACTTGACGCAACGCTTCAAGCTCATATTTCCATAGCCACAGATATCACAGCCCAGCCTATTGAAATGCGACAGCCTGATTATCCCATTGTGGCGCTACAACAACTAACCAGAAATGCCGTGATGCACCGCATTTATGAAGGAACATACGCGCCAGTTCGGATTACCTGGTTTAATGATCGTATCGAGATTCAAAATCCTGGTGGTCCTTTTGGTCAAGTGACTAAGCAAAACTTTGGTCAGCCCGGTGTAACCGATTACCGCAATCCTCATTTAGCCGAAGCGATGAAGAACTTAGGTTATGTGCAGCGATTTGGAGTCGGAATTCAATTGGCACGCAAAGAACTACAAAAAAACGGTAATCCACCTCCAGAATTTGTCGTCGAAGACGCCCATCTGTTAGTCACACTTAAGAAAAAACCATGAACACAACGATTATTGCGTTTTTCAACAACAAAGGCGGTGTGGGTAAAACGTCATTAGTTTATCACTTAGCCTGGATGTATAAAGATATGGGGTTGCGAGTTGTTGCTGCTGATCTCGATCCTCAAGCTAACCTGACGGCTGCATTTCTGGACGAGGAGCGATTGGAAGAACTTTGGTTAGGCAAGGATGCTCATACAGTTTTTGATTGTATACAACCGCTATTAAAAGGAACGGGTGATATTGATAATCCCTACCTGGAATTCATTGAAGAAGCTCAGTTATCGCTTTTTGGAGGAGACTTAGGGCTTTTGGTGGGCGATTTATATCTTTCTGGTTTTGAAGATGAGCTTTCAGCACAGTGGCCCAATTGTTTAGGTGGAGGGGGTCAAGAAAGAGCGTTTCGGGTTATGTCTGCCTTCTGGAGAATTATGCAAAAAGCCGCTTTAGCTCATAACGCTGATGTTATATTACTGGATCTTGGTCCTAATTTGGGAGCAATTAATCGGGCGGCGCTAATTTCAGCCGACTATGTAGTTGTTCCTCTTTCACCGGATTTATTTTCGTTGCAAGGGTTACGGAATCTGGGTCCAACCTTACGGACATGGCGCGAAGAATGGCAAGAACGATTAGCAAAAAAAAGTTCTCCAGGAAAGAAGGGTTTAGCCACAGATTTACAGCTTCCTCAAGGCAAAATGCAGCCGATTGGATACGTGGTTTTGCAACATTCAGCCCGATTAGATCGTCCAGTGAAGGCGTACAACCGTTGGATTGCGCGTATTCCAACGGTTTATCATGAAGATGTATTAGATCAGCCGCTGAGTAATGCTCTTTCTGTAGCTGATGATCCGAATTGTTTAGCCTTACTAAAAAACTATCAAAGTTTAATGCCCATGGCTCAGGAAGCCCGTAAGCCTATCTTTCACCTAAAACCGGCTGACGGGGCGATTGGCGCTCATACTTATGCGGTGAGGAATGTCTACCGAGAATTTGAAAAATTGGCTCGCGCGATCGCACAACGAACAGGAGTAAAACAGTTGCCAACACCAACTGTGCCTTGATAGCATAAGTAGGTTGGTGAAAATAAACCTAACTATCCACGGAAGTCTCACATTGGCAAGGGTTTCGCGATCGCACTTGTCCAGTCCGTAAGGTTGAGTTAATTTAAGCCAATCCACTGATTTTTTGTTGATTATTGCTCTTGTGTTTATTTAAAACAGAGAATACAATAACCATTGAGACTTGAGTGTTTCTAAACAAATCTTTATGTTTTCATGAAATCTTCTAGCAATCAAAACTCTTATCTGCCCGCCGCCAATGCTCAAACTGATGGCATAGATGAAGCTTGGACTGGAACCAACGAACAATGGTGGAATTGGTACATTTCATTGGCTGACAATAGCGAAAAGCAGCTCAACCGAGAAGGATTGATTGTTCAACCTGAATATGTTGTACAGAAAGTTCCCTCCATTGAGGAACTGCGAAAAGAGCTAGCCGAACCTTATCCTATTTCAGACCATCAAATTCAACAATTTCAAACGGACAGTTATATCAGAATTAAAAATATTCTCAGCCCCGGAGCTTTATATCTGTTACGAAAAAAATTGAAGCAGTTATTCGAGCAGCATAACAAACTTGACTCAAACCGACAATTCAGCAGTCGAGAAATGATGTGGATCGAAAGTGAAATTGCTAAGGAATTTGTCCTGAGCAAAAAGTTGGGTCAGTTGGCAGCAGAGTTATTACAAGTATCAAGCGTTCGGATATATCACGATGACTTTTTGTGCAAAGAGCCGGGATGCGGTCGTACTCCCTGGCATTATGATGGTCACCATTACCCAATTGCTAGCCATAATGTTGGCACGATGTGGATTCCTTTACAGCCAACTCCCAAAGAAATGGGTCCGCTGGAATTAGCCAAAGGCATGGAGAACTATAAGCTAGTTCAGGAAATCCCCTTTGATAAGTTTTGTAAAGGTCATGATCGCGCCATATCCGAAATGATTGAATCTCACGGTATTGTGATTGATCGGGAACCATTCCAACTTGGGGAAATCAGTTTTCAGCATTGTTTAAATGTTCATGGAGCGGGCGCTAACTATACCACCCAACAACGGATAGCTTTTGGCATCAGTTATTTTGAAAATGGAGCTAGTGTTATTAATTCTCCAACGCTGATTTCTGGTGATTGGCAGAAGTTTATGCCCGGTATCCAGCCGGCGGAACCTATTGCGAGTCCCTATAATCCGATTGTTTACGATAAGTAGGTAGGTACAATCAGGACTTACGCATCTACACCGCATATCGTGGCAAAGGTGGGTTACGCTACGCTCTCCCCACCCTACACATAGAGGCTTTGCGTAAGTCCTATACAATAAAAGTTAACGGTGGAGTTTGACCCAATAAGTGCTTTCGTTTTAGTGTCTATTCGGTCAAAAACGAAAGCACTTTTACTTAACAAGCAGCATCTCCCTCATCTCCCTCATCTCCCCCAACCTGAGCACCTAGGGGCGTGGCGGGTAATCGGGACACCTGTTGGCGGATACCCCGCCCGATCTGTGGGCTGGTAAAATACCTAATACCTAACACCTACCCCCACGACAATACAAGCAAAACCTTACTCATAATCCAGTTTTGGATCAACCTTAAACGTCCCCACAGACGCCTGCAACTCTCGCGCCACTTCCACCGTTTTTCGCAGCGAATTTGACACTTTCGTCGAGGAATCAGAGGTTTGGGCTGAAACCATAGCAATCTCATACATCAAACTACTCACCGCTTGCGCCGTTTGAGTCTGAGACACCGTAGCCGTAGAAATTAACTGCACCAATTGGTCAATCTGATAGGATACCTCTAACATCTGACCCAAACTATTCTTGGCATCATCCACTAACTGTGTTCCTTCTACCACCTGCTTGGTACTTTGTTCCATCGCCTCAACCACCATCGCCGTTTCCCGTTGAATACTCTCAACAATCTCTTCAATTTCTTGAGTCGCCGCCGCTGATTTTGCTGCCAATTCTCCCACTTCTTCGGCAACAACGGCAAAGCCTTGACCCTCTTCACCAGCCCGTGCTGCCTCAATCCCGGCATTAATCGCAAGTAAGTTGGTTTGTAGGGCGATTTTCTCAATGATAGATACCACCTTAGCAATCTGTTGAGACGACTCACCCAAACGCTTCACCTTTTTCGCCGTCTCCCCAATCGTACCCCGCAGATTTAAGATATTCTCTACCGTTAAATCCATCGCCGCTTGACCCATTTGTGCCGTATTCGATGCTGTACCCGCAACAATTGCCGCTTGGCGAGCATTCTCGGCGACTTCTTCAATCGACTGGGTCATTTGTTCGACAGAATTTAAAATTTGAGTCGTTTCTTCTGCCTGTTTCAGTGCTGCTTCTGCCAGTTGCTGAATCGCTTTCTCGTCTTCACCAACCGCCATATTCACCTGAAGCGCTGACTCTTGTACCCGCGTGACAATCTGCCGCAAGTTCTCCACAATTGAGTTAAAAAAGTCAGCAACGGTGCCAATTTCACCAATATTTACTTCTGCCCGTACTGTTAAGTCCCCTCGGGCTGCTCCTTCTACATCATTGAGCAGTTCAACTAATTGCATTTGAATGGCTTCTTTTTGTTTACGTTGCTCCTCTGCCAGTTGTTCGGCTTTTTGACGGGATTGTTCAATTTGGGCTAAGAAATCTAAACGGTCTAAGGCTGAACCGAGTTGAATCGCTACCTGTTTAAAGAAGGTCATTTCTGAGTCTTGCCACACCCGAGTACTGGAACATTGATGAGTCACTAACAAGCCGTGAAGATCACCATACGCCAAAATCGGCGCGACTAAATTGGCTTTGACTTTAAAGGGTTCGAGTTGACCTAAGTAACACTGGCTCAAACCCGCCTTTTGAATGTCTTCAATCGCCTTGACTCGACCTTTCTTATATTTCTCCACATATTGATCGGCAAAACAGGGGTCAGCAATATTCGCGCCCAAGGCTTTGGGAAAGCCTGCCGCCACCGATTCAGCCAAGATCGTGCCTTTCCAGTTTTTGTCAAATAGATAAACGATCGCGCGATCGGTTTTCATGGTTTTGCGAATTCCTGTAATCGCGGCATGATAAATTTCGTCCACGGTCACGGATTCCCGAATACTGGATGTAATTTCATTCAGTTGTTGCGCCCGTTCGGTTTCCGCTTCTTTTTCGACTAAGAAGTTCACCCGGTCTAAGGACAAACCGACTTGAATGGCTAATTTCTTGAGAAATTCAATTTCTGACGGTTGCCAATTATGGGGCGCATTACAGTGATGGGCAATCAGTAAGCCAAATAACTGCTCATCTTTGAGAATGGGGGTGACCAAATTGGCTTTCACTTGTAACCGTTCCATTAACTGGAGGTGATCCGGGTGAAATCCCGCTTCAAAAACATTATTGGTGGGTACGACTCGTCCTTGTTTGTAAGCTTCGATCAGAGCATCCCCAATACAAGGGTCTTCAATTTTATCCCCCAAGGCACGAGTCCAAGCGGGAGCGACGGCTTCATTGGAGATGTATCCCCGCCAGTCGGGTTGGAACCGATAAATTACCACCCGATCAACGTCCAGAATTTGTAACGCTCCTTGAACAGCCGTCTGGAAGACTTCCTCTAAGTCTTGTTCAGTCCGAGCGCGGGAAATAGCGATGTTGGCAAATAATTCTGCCTGTTGAGTTTCTGCCGATTGCTGATAGAGTAATCCCTTAACACTGGTGACCAGATTATTAAACGCTTGTGACAAGAGGCGGGTTTCTGTCGGACCGACGGGTTCAGCGTGAACATTGAGATCCCCTGCAATCATTTGTTCAGCCGTGCCCACCAATTGTTTTAAGGGCATTGCCAAGCGACGGGCTAAAAATAACAGGATTGCTGCGATCGCACCGCCTAAGAGCAGAAACGCTAAGGAAAAGGTCAGCGCGGCTTGAGATCCAGTGCTGCGGAGGTCACTCAGTTCCATGGAAACCGCAATCACCCAGTTGGTTTGGGGAACGGTGACCAGAAGATAACGGCGACCCGCGTATTCAAAGTTAGCGCTTTTTTGAGGATCACCAACCTGAGAGGGGACTGACTCTAGGGTTAAATCCTTGAGTGGCAAATTACTCGCTACTGATTCCGCCTGAGGATTCTGAGACTGTAGGCTATCGAGCAACATTTTGGCACCTTGCGCGATCGCATCACCCCCCACAACCGTCTGTTGACCTTCTCCATCCTGAATCCCGACGTTATGAATTACAGTGACATTACCCTCTTGGGTCAGGGCTAAAAGTTGTACGATTTGAGAATTAACTAAGTGTAAATCTGAGAGCAAATTATTCAGCACCTTACCGAACGCTGTGGCGGGTAAGACCCCTTTGACCACACCCAGAAATTCACCTGAGTTCGGATCAGTAATCGCTTGGCTCAGTTCAATTCCAAAGGTATTTGCCGATTGATCAAACGTCGGTTCGATTAACCGACCCTCACCTGTTTTCGTTGCTTGCCACCATTGTTCATCCCGTTGCACAAAGTCCGAGGTCGGGCGACTATATGCAACGTTAAACCCGTGTTTATCGGTAAAAAATAACTCCGAAAATTCGCTAATTTCTGCTGTTTTTTGAAGATAACTATTCAGAGATAAATTGGGTTGGACAATTTTATTCGTGGCGAAGGTTTGTTCAAGCTGCTCAATCGGAATTATCGGCAGTCCTTCAGCTTGAGCCACTGTTGCCGTATTCTTAGCCGCATTAATGACTAACGGATTATGCGCCACAATTGCCGGAATTTTTTCGGCTTCGGCTAACAACTCAGTGACCAGATCACTGGTTAATAATGCTTCATTTTGTAATAACTGCTCAGTTTGTTCTTGGCTGCGTCCCGAAATAATTCCAGATGTCACCAATCCCGCTAATCCCAAGGGAACCAGTACAGCCGGCAAAATGGTTTGTAATAACTGAATCCGCAGGGGAGTACTGTTCTGGGATAATAACCGATTGTAGCTCCCTGGAAGAGTACGCCCCAGGAAAGAAGGCTGTTTATTGACCTCTGGAGGAGTCATTCCTGGGGGGGGAACGGATTCGAGAGGGAGTTGGCTGTTAGGATAATTCGTTGCACTATTTTGATACCCTCTATTCAAAGTGTCTTCATGGGATTGAGAGTTATAAGTGTTAAGTGGATCAAATTTAGTAGCCATGAAATGATGTCCTTGAAATGAGAGTCTTTTGAGAGAACTAAATCTAAATCTAAAATTTACAATCCAAAACGGTATCAGAGGACTTCTGGTGTTACAAAACACGACAGACACTTATCCTCAGGGGTTGTCCAAAAATAAACTCGCATTTTTTGCTAGAGTCCTAATTCACCAATAGCAAATGACAAATGACAAATGACAAATGACAAATGACAAATGACAAATGACAAATGACAAATGACAAATGACGATATTGGATTAAAGCACTCGTCTACACGCCACACTAGCCGCCTTGACACCCCCACCAGAGGCAATTAAAGCACCTATGGGACCGCCAACTGCTTCCCCGGCTATCGCCATTTCAATCGCCACCGTCAACGTACAAACATCTAAATCCGCTTCTGATGCAGGTTGCGCTTCTGGATGGTTGTCTTTCCAGGCTTGGGCTAAAGGAACGGCAAGTTCTGCTAATTGATTTTCGAGGTCAAATTGCTGTACTTCTTCAGAAGATACAAGTTCAGAGGTTGAGGGATTGAGATTATGTAATTGCTTGTCGGATTTGAATGAACTCATAGTGCTAGTACCTAAAAAAACACCACATTCAGGAATAGTGGGATTGAAGCGAAAACGATAGATTTACCCTGGTGGTGTCCAACCTTGAGGAGAACAGAAGCAACAAAGGTGAGCGATCGCAGACCCTAGGCTTTCATTCCCAGATACGGTTGAATTTGTAAGACAGTCGTATAACTTGTAATACACTTTCCTTATCATAGGTCAACTACACCAGCATCAGCAACTAAGTCTTAGAGGTTTCATCGAGTCTTCATAAACTAGGGGATCAGGCAGCAGGGGTGTGACAGTGGAGGGAGGTGAACTCACGCGCCATGCCTCGCAGGGGCGAAGAGTCATCACTCCTAATGTCCCGGCGGTGTCACTCAAACAGCACCGTCACCTCACTGGATTGGGTAAAATAATTCCAAATCGCGATCGCTAAATCATTCTCATATTCCAGCTTTTCGATACCCTGACAATTCCGGCAATCCCCTATACATGATGACGCTTGACCATCTAATGCCCCCTCTGGAATTGCCAAACAAATGTTTACAACCGGGATCTCGTTTCCCTCACCCAATCCGTTATAGGTGCTGAACGTCACTGCCGCAACATAGTCCATATTGATGATCAAATCGGCGAGTCGGATGAATGCCAAGATAAACTCCTCGCACAGATAATTCAATAACTGTTTTGTCAAAAAAAACCTACATAAAAAGGTTAAGTCATACACCCAATTGGCGTAGTCACGATTGACCTGTTCAATTTGGTGTCGTAGATGCGCTGACTGGCAACAGACTAGATCAGAGAGATTCCCCTAGCTTGAGTTTTTCTCAAAGGTCGGGTTTCTTTTCTATGCCATTGCGATGACCCTGAAAACGTACTTAACCGTAAGATAGCGTAAAACACGTAATACACCAATAGCATGATAGTCAATCTGCACGCTTATCGGCAATAGGCTGATCACAAACATTGGGTGATTAGGGACTGGGGACTGGAAAAATTCTCCTCCGCACCTCTGGAACAGGCTTCCCCATCTTCCCTCACTCATCCTTTAAAAAAATCTAGCAACGCCTTGGCTGTCTGTTGCGGCGCTTCCTCTGGGAGAAAATGACCGCAGTCTAACGCCTGACCCCGAACATCGATCGCGCGATCGCGCCAGGTTTGCAGGACATCATAGCGGCGTTGCATTAAGCCTTTTGCTCCCCATAACACCAACAGAGGACATTGAATCTTCTGGTCAATATCCGCCTCATCGTGGTCTAGATCAATTGAGGCGGCGGCGCGATAATCCTCACAGGTAGCGTGAATCACATCAGGTTGACTGAAGCAGCGAATATACTCCGCCATCGCCGCTTCGGTAAACCCCGCCTGTGTCGCACTCCATTGGTGCATCTTGGTTTTCAGGTAAAATTCTGGGTCTGCACCAATCAGTCGTTCGGGAAAATCATAGGGCTGGATCAGAAAAAACCAATGTTCGTAAGCCGTCGCTAATTCTTTATCCACCGTTTGAAAAATCGTGCGGGTGGGTACAATGTCCAGAACCGCCGCCTTATCCACCCGATCAGAATGATCAAGCAGCAGGCGATGCAACACCCGTCCGCCGCGATCGTGACCGGCGGCGAAAAAATGCTTAAACCCCAAAATATCCATCAGTTCCACTTGGTCTTGGGCAGTTACCCGTTTAGAATAGGTCAGATGGACTGGATCAGAGTGGGGTTTATCACTGTCACCATAGCCGCGCAAATCTGCACAAATCACCGTGAAGTACTGTGCCAGAACGGGCGCAACCTGATGCCACATTACATAAGTTTGCGGATAACCATGGAGTAGTAACAGAGGATATCCTGCGCCACCCATAACCAGATTAATCGTGGCGTCTGAGGTGGTAATCCGATGCTGGGTAAATTGCTCAAACATACGTGCTAACAGGGAATAAGTACAGGACTTACGCAAAGCCTCTATTCGTAGTGTGTGTTAGCGTAGCGTAACGCACCTTTGCTACTACATATGGGGTCGCTGCGTAAGTCCTAAAGTAGACAGATCTTAACCAAATACGTTAGTTTATACTCAGATAGAGTATCTTGCTGTTACTCAGATGGTGCATAGGGTGAAATTCCTTCCCAACAGCAGATACAGGCGTTTCCGATTAGTTATCCGTTTTTTGAGCGCGATCGCGCCGTTGAGTCAATTCAGAACATTTACGTTTCAAGGCAAGCATCTACTCTTCTAGTGCATCGGTTCCATCTTTGAATCAGATGCTAATTCTTTTGACAAAGAAAAAGAATACTAGCAGTGACCTGAAACTCTCGTGTTATGACGTAGATCGGGAAGCCGCTTGTACCAGGTCACACATTTCTATTTATAAAAAATAATTTCATTATTACGAATGAACTTAACCCGTCTAATTCAAGAGTTAAACGACTATAGTAAACATGGAAACGGAGAACTAATTCTAAAAAACTCTCAGGCATTTTGGACATTGTACTTGGTTCGGGGTCAATTACTTTATCCGAAGAGTAAACATCATCCCGTGAGACGCTGGAACCGGGCAATCAATCAGCATCGGTCGAATTGGCACTGGAGGACTGATTACTCCCAGTTTTCCAACAATCCTAGTTGGGAATGTCAGCTCATCGATCGCGGATTGAGCCAAAAACAACTTAGCCTAATTCAAGCCAAGTTAATCATTCGCAGTTTAGTTCAAGAATGTTTATTTGAACTCACGCCTTACACGGATTTGAACAGAGACTGGAAGTCCACCCAAACAGCGATATCGACATTTTGCAAAGTTGTTGCCTTATCCAGCAACGAAATACAAACGATTCTGAGTACAGCCGAACAAATGCAGCAACAATGGCAAGCGGCTGGGTTGAGTCACCTTCACCCGACTCTAGCTCCTATTTTACAAGAGGGAGCAGACATATCCGAATTGCCGATCGCAGACAAGCATCTCAATGGACAATTCACCTTGTGGGATATTGCAGTTGAGCGAAATCAATCCATCATTGAAGTTACTCATTCTTTGATGGATTGGACTAAACAAGGGATAGTCAAATTTAAAGACATTCCTGATTTGACCTTACCAAACAGCAACGATAATCTGGGGAATGCTCCGATAGTTGCTGATAAAAAGCCACCTGAAATTAAGCAAAATCAACTCAAAACAAAAACGCCTTTAATTGCCTGCATTGATGACAGTCCGGTGTTAACGCTCACGTTACGAAAAATTCTAATTCCGAATGGCTATCAAGTATTGAGTATTCCCGAACCGATGCGAGGGTTCTCTCAACTGATTGAACATAAGCCAGATGTAATTTTGCTTGACCTCCTTTTACCTAATGCTGATGGCTATAGCATTTGTAAGTTTCTGCGAGAAACTCCTGTGTTTAAAAAGACACCGATTATTATATTGACGGCTAAAAATACATCAATTGACCGGACTCGCGCTCAACTTGTGGGTGCAACCGGATTTTTAGCGAAACCGCCTCAAGCTCAAGAATTGCTGGATATGGTGCAGCAACATTTGGGATAAGGCAGCAAGAAAGCAGGAGGCAGATGCTAACTGTAGGGGCACGGCACTGCCCATTGGTGTCAACTTAAGCTCAACCCCTCTCCCCCAGCCCCTCTCCCACGCCGGGGAGAGGGGATGGGGGTGAGGGCAGTTCCCCTTCTCCCGTGCAACGAAAGCTCCCGCATCCTCTGTCCTCCCCCCTCTTGTAGGCTATGCATTACTCACATCTTTCTTAACATAAATTTCCTTGACTTTAGCAGTAGTTTTGGGGGAAAGTAAAAGCCTCTTTCTGGGCAATGTCATGCAGTCGTCGCAGACCTTGCCAAATAGTTTTAACCCCCGGTTCGCCATCATGAGAACGGGCTAAGAACCCGCCGAGTTGGGCGATCCAACGCACGGCATCTCTTAAATTGGGAGGGGAGTCAGGGGGGTGAGGGTGATGATGAATCGTGCAATAAAGACCCTGCCACTCATGGGTTTCTAAAATAGTGTCGGCAGGCAGATCGGGATGGTAACGGGCGAGATAGGTGATCCATAATAATCGCCAAGCGACAATCGTGTAGGTAGCCAAAGCACGGTGGATGCGATCGGCACTTTCCAATTGAAGTTGTTCAAGGCGACAACCGCTCTTGAGAACATAATGATAACGTTCAATCAACCAACGATAAGAATACCAACGTAAACATTGCACCAAATCCTCAAAGCAAGTGATGACTAAGGTGGTTAGGAGTAACCAATTAACGGGTTCCACACCCGGAGGTGGGTCAACTTCAAGTGCTTGAATCACCTGTATATAGACAGGTTGAAGGTGTTGAGCTTGTGGATGAGTATGGGGGGGTTGTAATTCTACGGTGGTAGTCCGCAGTGTGAGAGTGGCGATTCGAGTTTGACGCTCTGGATGTCGTCTCAATTCCAAGGTAAGTTGACCCGTTGGCGTAACGTTCTCTTCGGGCTTGCTGCAAGCGCTGCACTTGTGGTTCGGGCTGTGTAGACTTGACACAACGATTGTGGTTAGCCCGAATGATCAACTCACTGTTTGGGCGACGGGGCAATGCCAACAACTCATAGATATCAGCTTCTCGGTCAGCAACTGTTACCACGGTTGTTTCCGGTGGGATTAGGGTTTGAGTCGCCTGCAGTGCCGTTAACCAGCGATAAGATTCTTTATCTTGAATATCTTTTTTGTGTCGTTGATGTTTCTTACCCAAAAAGGCAGGGTCTCTTGTCCAGACTTGTTGATGTAAGACTCCTAAAGGTATTCCGGAAGCGCTACTACAAAAGACCGAATGCACTTTTAAACCCGATGATTTACTATTGTCTAGATAACCCATACCTTTCTTGCTGGGATGATGGGTGAAATTGAGTTCTGTCGTATCTTGAATCGCAATAACGACCGCTTCGGCTTTGATTCTATTGAGAGTACTGGTTTGGTGAGCTTGAACAATCGAGGAGGCTTTGACATGAGGAGAACTCCAAAAATCATACGCCCCTTGGGTTGCTGCCCAGTTTCCCGATGCTTGGGGTATGCTGGCGCAGGGTTGGGCAGCCAAGTCACTCACTAGACGTATGAGCCTTTTTTTGCGGCGCACATCCCCCAAGTCGGCGTATTGCAATTCTGCGGCTGCCCAATCGCTCATTTGAATTACCTCCTAATCTTTTCGGCTTGCTGGCTTTTCACACCAACAGTCAATCAAAAAAGTGAAACAAAAATTCACATTATTAACCTTTTGAGTGATCGCGCGGAGCGCCGTGCCGGAGGCAATCGCGCTGTTTTACACCAACCACCCAAAACATGGGAAGGGGGAGAGTGCCATAGCTCAACTAGATTTGTTGCGATCTGCGATCGCGTCGCCTTTAACCAACCGCTCAAAACTTTCCTGAGGACAAGTTACATCGGTTAAGCCAAGTTGCTGAAGTCCCATGGATGCAAGGGAAGGCTGTTACTGTACCACACCCTGTTGTCAGTGTGCCGTATTCTCACGTTGACGATGGATCAGGGACTACCGAGGGAGCATATTAATAAATGTAACGTCATTAGGTTGAAACCTAGATATGTCCAGCCTTCTGAATTGTTAAGAAAGATGTGAGTAATGCATAGCTCTTGTAGGGGGGAACGAGGGGGGTGGGAGTTGGGGTTAGGGGATGAGGGGGAAATGTCGAGGAGTAAATAGACACAGCTTAAAACCTTGCCAGCATTGATTTTCTACCTTAAGTTGACACGGGTGGGCACAGAAGAGCCCCTACTATATAGCAATCCTAAATAGGATGCAACAATCAAAAAGCTTGAAACTAAGGTATAGCAAGGGTTTCATTTTATTCAGCAGCCCCTAAATAGGATTGCTATATGTGGCGTTTGTGCTGGATATGACAGTTTCAGATACCCGACTTCTGAGAGAAATCGGGTATCTTATTTATTGGTGAGTTACGACGATGGACTAATTGAGGGATTTCACATCAATTTTGAAATGGGCAATTAGGGTCATCCGTTCGTAGGATAAGAAGTACAGATGCAAAAGTTCTGGGTTATCCTCATCAAGGTGCATAACCACGCCATCTAGGGCAACTTTGTGATGGTCAATCCACCCGCCCTTAGAATCCAGTAATACGCTGAAATAAGGACTCTTATCGGGATGGTTGGCTTTCAGTTCTTCGTAGTCTTGATAGAACGGAGGAATGCCAATCCCTAGGGGCATATATAACCCGTTGTTGTAGTTTTCTACAGGTAACTGCGGTAGGTCTTTGATATTGACACCACTAATAAACAACTTGTTCTGTTCATTAGTTTTCGTATCCGTGAACGTCAACTCCAGTTCCTGTAAGGTTTCATCGACACCTACAGGGTCAATATTCCGGAGAACGGCTTTGTCAAATTGACCAATGCGCCAGAATTCATTTCCCCAAGGTTTATCCGTATTATAGTATCCAGGGGGAACAAAGGAGCCAAATTGAATCTCATGTTCACCGCTATAGAAATCGCCCCAAGTTTGCAAATTATTGGCGAGAACGGTGCGGACTTTGCGGACTTGCTCACCGGAGACAATTATTTTTTCATCCAGCGGGAAATCGGCTTGAACCTCTTGTTCATCGATGACATCTCGCAGCAAGTCAGTTTTGACCACGGTGCCACTGGGATCTTGCCAATGTTCCATGCGTCGCCAGTATTTCCAGTAGGATATATTGTTGATTTTTTCAAAGACTTCTTTGTACATTCCTAGGGGGAAGTCGAACCATCCTTGGTAGTACATGGCTTTATTGCCATCTTCTTGGGTGGTGAGAATCACTTCCCACAATCCACCATTGATGCAATTGTTGGCTAAGGCGACTTGGTAGAGGTTTTCTTTTTCAAATCCATCGCCGCCACTAATTTCAATATGCTCGGAGTCAGCGGGAAAACTGACCTGTTGACGGTTCCATTCGCGGTCAGTAAAGGCAATGACTTCTAAGCCTTCATCGTTTTTAGTCCATTCAGGGACTTTCGGGGTCAAAAGTTCTAAGTCAATATTTTTAATAACGATTTTAGCGGTGTGGTCGTTATTCGGTTCTAGGACAAAATCGACATGGGTGTCATCCCGTTTAACAACGGTTAAGGTGCGGTCGTTATAGCGGCGGAATTTTTGACTTAAACCTGAGGTATTGGCGGGATATTGAGTATTGGTTAATTCCTTGAGATTAACCTCCATTGCCTCGCTGACTTTATATCGTGTGGTTTGTCGATACGCCAGTCCAGCTCCTCCTAAACCAATGACACCAATACATACGGCAAGGGTGCCAATTAAAAATTTTTTAGTTGTTTTATTGCCTGTTTTGCTTGTGCTTGAATCGGTGAGATGCATTGAATCATCTTGAGGCAAAGCCGAGTTAGACATGCAAGGTTCCCTGGTTTTTTCGTTCTGAATAGCATATTAACCAATAAGTTTTAACTTTTGCAACCTCTTTGTATATCTTTTGGCAAACTTCATCATTTCTTTAAAAAAATAAAAGTATTACTTTACAGTTTCTTTATGTAAAATGATTCATTTTGACTTAAATATTTAGGCAAAATAAGCGGAAAAAGCAATAGATGTAGGGGGTGTAAACGCAAAAAGCGCTATATATAGAGTTTTTGTCGAAACAAGGCTGATTTACCGGAAAATGGCGGAAAAGCATTAAAACTAACAATAGTTGTTCGTTTTGGGGGATAGCCTCTACCTTCAGGCAGAAGACGGAATTGTGAAAATAACTCAAAGTATATTTAAGCAAATACTCGTAAAATAAAAATTTTAATTAAGAGAATATTAATAGTTTTATTTGTGTGTTATAATTATCTTCTTTAGATTAGCTAGTTTCTGAATTTGTCGGCAAAATTAGATAGTTTTAGTATTACACTTTCAGTGTTAATACAAGACAGCTTGTGATATATTTCAATATATTGATATGTCGAGCAATAGACGAAATATAGACGACACAAGGGTTGTGAATTTGTCCTCTAAGTTCTTCCTACGCAGAGTCGCTGTAAGACAGATATGGAAATTTTTGTATTACAGTAGTCCTGACTCTGTAAATACTTTGGCTTGCTCTAAGACCAGTTCAATCGCCAACGCTTGCATATCTGGTGGATAGCCATATTGTCGCAGTAAACGCTTGACCATCACTTTCATTCTGGCTCTGGCACTCTCTTTGAGATTCCAGTCGATGGAGACATTTTTACGAATGCGGCTGACTAATACCCTGGCTAATTTCCGCAGTTGGTCAACTCCCATCACGTCTTCAGCGCTTTGGTTTTGCGCGAGGGCATCATAAAAGGCGAGTTCGTAGGGTTCTAGTCCTAAGTCTTCTCCCCGTTGGGTTGCTGCTTGTACATCTCGCGCCATCTGGAGCAGTTCCTGAATCACATCGGCGACACTAATTACTTGATTTTGGTAGCGACGCAAGGTATGTTCGAGCATTTCGGCTAACTTGCGACTTTGAACGATGTTAGTCCGGCTTTTGGCTTTAACTTCTTCTTTGAGGAGCTTTTTCAACACCTCAACGGCGAGGTTTTGGTGTTCCACGCCTTCGACTTCGGCTAAAAACTGTTCGGAGATAATCGATACATCGGGGTTTTGAATGCCTGCTTCGTCAAAGATGTTAACAACAGTATCGGATACTAGGGCTTGATCAACGACTTGACGAATGGCGGTTTCTAGTTCCCGATCGCTGAGACTACCATCACTAGGTTCGAGTTTACGCAAGCTGGCTTTAATGGCTTGGAAAAACGACACTTTTTCGGCTTGCGCGATCGCGTGGGGATGATGAGCGATTAAGGCGTAACTCCGCGATAAGGCGGTAACAGCGTCTAAAAATCGCGGTTTAATGTCTGGATGAGCGGCATAATTGGTCGCTCCTTTGAGAATATTTAGCTTTTCGGCAATTTCAGCGCTGAAATAAGAGGGGTAGTCGTAATCAGCGAGGATTTGCTCGACGATTTCCAGTTGGGTTAAAAATAAGCCTAGGGCGACGTCTTGGTCGAGGGTGAGTTGACCTTTACCGCCGCTTTGGGAATAAAAGGATAATGCTTTTTTGAGTTCGCTGGCGACGCCGAGATAATCGACAATTAAGCCGCCTTGCTTTTCATAGTAAACTCGGTTGATTCGCGCGATCGCCTGCATTAAATTATGCCCTTTCATGGGCTTATCCATATACATGGTGTGGAGACAAGGGGCATCAAACCCAGTCAGCCACATATCGCAGACGATAACCAGTTCGAGGTCGTTTTCGGGGTCTTTGAGGCGTTGGGCGAGAATTTGGCGATCGCGTTTACTGGTATGATGTTGTACCAGATTGCCTTCATCGGAAGCACTAGCGGTCATTACGACTTTGATTTTGCCGTGGTTAAGGTCGTCACTATGCCAATCAGGACGCCGTTTAATTATGTTGTCGTAGAGGTTGGCGGCAATTTGACGGCTGAGGGTGACAATCATCCCTTTGCCGCGATTGGCGGTTTGGCGTTGTTCAAAGTGGGTGATGATATCATGGGCGATGGTGGTAAGACGTTGGCTCGACCCGACAATCGCTTCAATTTGGGTTTGTTTGGCTTTGGCTTTTTGGGTGGTGTTGAGGTCTTGAACAGACCCTAACTAATTACAAGTAATCTAGTTAGGGATTCTTGCCCTGCTGTTACCACTGGGAACCGCTGTTCTCGGTGGGTATCAGGAACTTTTGCCTTTATACCCCTCCAAGCCATTTCTGAATCGGAGCTAAG
>NZ_JAVKBY010000176.1:0-4643 GCF_040222985.1 Coleofasciculus sp. F4-SAH-05 | reverse complement strand
TCTGGAGTTATCTAAATTAGGCTCAATACTTGGTAGTTTTCTACGGGTGTTTGGTTTAAGTATTGCCGCAAGGATAGATAATTGTAAGGTGTGTCGCGGAACTAAGAATCCCCGCACTTATAGGGCGGGGAGTGTCAAACTATAGTTTTTGGCTACTGATGATGAGGACGCAGGGAGTGCGGAACCTCTAAACCATGAGCGTTCATTAATGATTCATCTGCCATAATGTGCTGGGGAGTTCCATCAGCAATAATTCGTCCTTCATTGAGTAAAAGCACGCGATCGCACACTTCGATAATTAGTTCTAAGTCATGGGAAGAAATCAGAATGGTTTGCTGGGCGGTTTGGAGAAAGTTGATCACACGACGACGATAGCGCATATCTAGGTTCGCGCTGGGTTCATCGTACAGAACCAATTGGGGACGCATGGCTAACACCCCCGCGATCGCGACCATGCATTTCTCACCTCCAGAAAGATTGTGCGGTACTCGTTCTGACAACATTTCCACACCAGCCAGAGACAGCGCATCTTGAACCCGATACTTAACCTCATCCCCTGACATGCCCATATTCTGTGGACCAAAGGCGACATCTTCCCATACTGATGGTAATAATAACTGATCGTTTGGATTCTGAAACACTAAGCCGATTTCCGGGCGAAACTCACCCACAACGACGGGTTTTCCCAATAAGCTAATATCTCCAGAGTTTGGTGTTAAAATACCGCAGATCGATAGGAATAACGTTGTTTTACCCGCACCATTGGGTCCAATTAAACCGACTCGTTCTTCAGGATATATATTAAAATTGACGTCTTGTAAAACCTCAGGTCTATCCGGATAGGAGAAACTCAAACCAGAAATCGCGATCGCAGGTTCTCTAGCACTGTCTGGGTTAGATACAAGTTGTTGTTGTGGTCTCATAATTCGTCATTTGTTTATGTCATTCGTCATTGGTCATTCGTCATTGGTCATTCGTCATTGGTCATTCGTCATTTGTCATTCGTCATTTGTCATTCGTCATTAGTAAGGATTGGAGAAATTGTTTCCCGTTACTACCGCCTTTCTACCAAAATTTCGGCAACAACGAACCCAAGGGCGATCGCAACGGTTATTCCCAAAATAATTAAATCCCCACCAGAAACCCGATTTATGCTACTAGGCGGTTTACGATGTTTCAGGGTATAACCGTACCCTCGTAATATCATCGCTTGATAAACCTGCTGAGACTGGTTGTAACTGCGAACCAATAAGCTACCCACTAGAGACGCCAGCACATTCAGATTACGGCGAGACAAACGAGTCGCCCGAAACCCCCGCAATTGCATCGCCCGTTTCATTTTGATTAAATCTTCACCAAACTGTTCGATATAGCGGTACGTCAATAGAGTCATATCCGCTAATACAGCCGGAAGCCCCAGCGATCGCATGGCTTTGACGGTACTCAAAAACGGGGCTGTACCAAACAGAATTAAACTCACGGTGAGAATACATAAAAATCGAGTCGCAATCAGCGCTAGCGCCACGACTCCTTCTTGATATAGACTCAAAATACCTATCTGAATGATAACCGTACTACCCACGGTAAACGGTAAAAGCAGAGTAATCGCCAGCAAAAAAAAACCGGGGTAGCGCAGCCGCGATCGCAAAAACGAGAAGGGTAATCTGGAGAGGTGATAATACACCAGTGTCACGACGATCATCCCTGGAAGTAAACTTAACTCTTCAACAAATGAAAATGCAAAAATTAAGCTAAATAAGCCAATCAGTTTACAACGGGATTCCCAACGATGAATCGGAGAGTTAAAATTGGCATAAAAATCCAGTCCGTGTTTCATCAACTCTCCAACAATTCAGGTTTGACTTGCTTCAAAAACAGAGCCACGGCTGTCGTAAACGCACCCTCAATTACCATGAGTGGGATATGAGCCAATACCAATCCGTAAATTGCCATTTTTTCGGCTGATGCATCTATATTTGCGGGAATATTAGTAATCACTAAAGCGAAAAATAGCAAAGTTGCTATCCCCAAACCTCCCGCACCTCCGATAAAAGCAAAGATACCCGTCACCACTCGATTATCCTTATCGAATAGTAGGCGCAATTGAAATAGGTGATACGCCAAAAGTGCCGGTACGCCAAACATCGTGGCGTTTACTCCTAGCGTGGATAAACCACCATGCTGAAACATCACGGCTTGAAAGAATAAACCGATGAGAATGGCTGGAAACGCATAATATCCCAACATTGTGCCTAACAACCCATTCAGAATCAAATGGACACTTGTTGGTGGGATGGGAATGTGAATCCAAGAGGCGACAAAAAAGGCGGCGGTGAGTAGAGATGCTTTGGGAATACTCTCTTGGGGATTCGGATCTCGGTTAATTTGGCGCAGGGAGTACCAAGTGAAACCTCCTGTCGCTGCGTAACCTGTGATACAGACAGACGCAGGCAGGATGCCATCAGGAATATGCATAATTTTTGTGTAGTTTTGACCCTTCACATCGGAAAGAGGACAGGGCGCGGAGCCCTTCATGACCCTCGATATAACCGGGTTTGTCGGGGCGGGTTTAGGGACTTACGTTTCACAATTGATGATAACATTTATTCACAACCCGCCCTGATCTAATTGCTGATTTTTTTGACAATGAACAATGAACAATGAACAATTCTAACGTAATTGTGACCACCTACTTAGCCTGTTTTGTCCCTTGGGCAAAATAGAGTGCTGTACCGACAAAACCCCAGCTCACCGCAACTGCCATCACCACAATTTGGACGGGTGTGAAGGAGCCATTCGTGGATTGAATACTCATCACTTGACCATCTACAGTATTCTCTATTACTGATTGATCCTCACCCATAGAAATAGTAATCAAATCTCCGTGACCCGCTTGGCGAACCTGAACTGCCCATTCTCCCGGTTGTGAGCGATCGGGAGCAAAGACAAAACTACCATTTTCGTCGGTGGTTCCTTGCAACCAAGGAGTAGAAGGATTTTGGGGAGAGTAAACCGTCACTTGGGCATTGGACATGGGGTCGCCGTTATCAAAAGCCGCATCAATTTTAATTGCCTGGGTAGTTTCATAGTTAATATTGGCACCATGAGCCGTCGCTTTAGCTGACCAGCTCATAACTAACATTAGGATAAGGGGGACTAAAAATTTACTCTTCATCGCTCACATTTTCTTAATGTCTTAGAAACGGTTAAAACCCAGTTCGTGACCATAACTACTCTTTATCATTCGTTATAATTTTCCTTATCGCCAGCCAAATGACAAATGACATAAGACTAATGACATAAGACCAATGACATAAGACCAATAACCAATTTAACTGGATTTGTTGGCAACGGTTTGGATTTCTTCGCAGTGACCCTCACCGACATGACCTAAGCTAGGAAGAATGTCTTGGAGTTTCTGATACTCTTCTGGGGAAAGTTCTGACTTTAGCTGCTCTTGGTTTAACTCGAGTTTGCCATCGTTGGCTAGAGTCGCTAATGGCTCAAACCCTAAGGCACCAGTATTAATCGCATCATCAGCGGGTGCGCCGGCATCACCAAAGAGGTGATCAAAGTGGAACGTAGCTTCTAAGTCGGCGGTATCCCCTTGAGTGAGAATTCCCTTGCGTTCGTCGCCAACAAATTCCCCACAGACAAATTCTAAGGGCTGATTCAGGGCAATGGTAAAGTCAATGGTTTGCCCCTCTTTCTCGGCTGTTCCCATCATCACCAGGGTTTGACCTTCAGCTGGTCCCTCCTCGGCTTTGACCATTTTCCAGGATAGGGCATTATATTGTCCGGCAGGGGCATCGGCAACGTCTTCCACGAGAATAGGATCGGCATCTTCCCCACCTGCGGCTAAATCAACCGTGTGGGTTTTGTCAACAACTACTTTTTCTTTCGCTTGCACTTTACTACCCGCCTCAGCATTGAATGGTGGGTCACTTTGGTAAGCGGTGATATCAGCTAAGTTGACATAAACATGGTCAAAGGAGATTTTCCAGCCATCTTTTGACGTGAAACCCTGACGGACAAAATCCTCGCCATTCGCCCGGATTTCCAGGGTTCCACTCCCAAGACTAGCTTGAGTTGCACTCTGAGTTTCTGTTTGTGTCTGAGTCTCGCTGGTGGTTGGACTCTGGGAACAGCTAACTAGCGTCCCAGTTGTCAAGACCATCAGGCTCGTGAAAATGATTATTGGTTTCCTCATTGATGACCTTTGGCGGTTTGTACTATACCCAATTAAATCCAACAAGTTTTTGTAATAATTCGCAATACCCCTAGAGGGCATCTTCTGGGGAACAGGGAAGAACGATAATAGTAAAACCCGCTCCTAATACCGAGTTGCACTCAAACATAGTAGATAGGAGAAGCAGGGGAAGCAGGGGAAGTAGGAGAAGCAGGGGAAGTAGGGGAAGCAGGGGGAGGGAAAGTTATATCTTTAGAATGCAACTTGGTATAAAAACCCGGTTTTCTTGAGCGAAGCTAAGGGTCAACCCTCAGCACAAACGCCATTTATGGTAGGGGCACGGCAATGCCCATTGGTGTCAACTTAAGGGGAAATTTCCCCTTGAAATTACTCTCGGATTATCTCACCGCAAGACTTTCGCAGATTTTAAGCTAGTCTACCTACTGGAGTTAAG
>NZ_JAVKBY010000146.1:0-16918 GCF_040222985.1 Coleofasciculus sp. F4-SAH-05 | reverse complement strand
GTCTTGGTATCCAGACAAAGTGATAGTTGATCAACGTAACTGACGTGTTGGCGTGACGATAATCTTGTCCCATTGGTCTTGACAAATGGTCTAAAGACCAATATTTTAGACAAGAGGGAGGAAAAACGCAATGCTGGTTCTATGAGATGGGTAGCAGAAAATATCCTCAATCATACCCCCAAACAGGCGATCGCACTTCAGTCATCTTAGGAAAACTTAACAAACTCGCGATCGCGTCTGACAGCAAGCCGGATCGGTGAACGAAGAATCCCCGCACTTTTAGGATACTGCTGGCGAATTGGAAAAACCTTTATCAATTAGTCAAGGACAGGCGTGGTTAGGAAAACATTGGCAAAAAATGTTGCTAATTTAACGATTAATAGATTCAAAGCAACTAATTTTAATAAAAAAGAAAACTCAAATGCGGACGAAAGGACTTGAACCTTCACACCTTACGGTACTAGAACCTAAATCTAGCGCGTCTGCCAATTCCGCCACGTCCGCGACTCACTCGATAGCTATGATAGCAAAAACCTGGCGATTTGGTTAGGTGAGTTCGACGTATAAGCTGAACGCCTTATTCTACCGTTGCTATCGCCTGAAAGCCTCCAGGTGTGCGGTCAAGCCTCTGCTTATCTCAAATTCAGGTTGAATACCCCTCTAGAACACTGTAGAGACGTAGCATGCTACGTCTCTACAATCCTGAAAGAACAGCGGTTCTACCTGATGAGGTATAAATTCCCCATCCCCATCGTCTACGGGTTCTCCTCCCTAGCTTGCGGCAAGGGTAGGGTAATCGTCACCGTACTTCCTGCTTCCGCTTGAGATTCTACCGCGATCGCACCGCCTTGTACCTCGACACAATGTTTAACCAGCATCAGCCCTAAACTACTTCCCGTCACCGCATCACCATGACTCTTGGCGTCAAAAGCGTTGAATAAGATGTTTTGCTCCGATTCCGGCATCCCACTGCCGAAATCGGGGATACGAAACACCACCTTCTCGTCTTGACACAACAATTCCAACTTGATCGGATTGTCCTCTGGTGCATATCGCCATGCACTAATTAGTAAATTTGTCAACATTCGACGCAATAATCGTTCATCACCCACGCCAGAACAGGATTCTGAACCAACAAAACTAATCTGAGGGTTCGACGGTGTACGTTCCTGTAACTGGGCGATTAATTCCTGACACAACTGAGTGAAATCCAGTTCCGTGAGATTTAAACGCAGTTGCTTGGCTTCAATCTTTTTAATCAATAGCAGATCATTCAGGAGTTGATTAATCCGGTGAGCATTCCCTTGGATACGCTGGATGTAGTAAAGATGATTATTCTGCGTGTCGAAATCGGGGTTATTTTCCAGGTATTTAGCATGGGAAAAAATCTTGTTCAGGGGATCACGGAGTTCTTTAGTAACCACGGAGGCAAATCGGTCAACCTGGGATTTGAGCGCCCGATATTCGGCTTCTTTTGCCATGGCTTCGCTAGCAGCTACCCTCGCCTGTTTTTGTTCACTCAAATCTTTAAACGTGATCACAACAGCACCGCCATCCCCTTCAAGATAATCCAAGCACGTCATCGTGTACTCATAATCCTTCACCCCCTCAACCGTGGTTAAAGTAATTTCGTCGGAGATAGATTGTCCTGTGGTTAAAACAATGTCCCGTTGAATATCCAACTGTTTCATCTGCTCAGTGGATAGCTTCAGATCATGCCAGGTTTTACCAATACAATCCTTTTGGCTAAGTCCCCACGCCTGGGCTGCGGCTTGATTCACATAGACATATTTGCCCGTGCGATCGCACAATAGGAAAAAGTCACTGGAATTTGAGAGAATCCCATTCAGGAGTTGTCCGAGTTGTTCGACTGAGGTATCCGGCGTTGGGGGAGAGGGGGTGGCTGGAGGTTTCTTCTCTGGCTGACTGGCGGCTTGTTTGACCGCTTGCTGCTGCTGAATCGCTTGTTGCTGACGAATTGCCGCTTGTTGCTCCGTTTTCAGGCGTTTTTGCTCACTAATATCCTCCAGGATACAAAGTGCCGAAATGGGTTCGTCTGATGTCTCCTGCACCAGCGCCACGGTAAGCCGTCCCCATTCGATGGTGCTATCGGGATGGTGGAAAGGCTTCTCCAATTGGTAGGAATGACGTTCACCCGCGATTAATTGGCGAAACATTGCCGATTCCATCCCCGGCTTATCTAAATTCATCCATCTCATCAACGTGGGTGCTAATTCCTCAGCCGGACAACCGAGCATTGCCTGAAGTTTCGGGTTAGATTCGAGCAGGTTCCCCTGATGATCTAGAAATCCTAGACCAATAACCGTCCGATTAACAATGGAGTCCAACCGGGAATGAAGATGGGATTGCATGGAATCTTTATAGCGTGCGATCGTCAAATCTTGTAACCGCCAGCGCAATCCAATTACCTGACCCGATGGATTTTGCACAGGCGCGACGGTTAGGGAAGCGAGGAATGAGGTATCACCACGGGGTTGAATCTGGACGGGCCAATTATTGATCGACTCCCCCTGTTGTAACTGACTCAATTTGTAATAAAAGTCACGTCGTTCTTGAGGGGCGACAAAAACAGCGAAGGATTTGCCCACCAGACGTTCTGGAGAAAAGTTTAGCGAATGGGCGGCGGCTTGATTTGCCTCAACAATGATCCCGTCGGGATTAGTAACCAGGTAGCCATCGGGAGCAAACTCAAACAATTCCCGATAACGCTGGCGTTCCGCTTCCAAGGCAATCTGGCTTTGGGTTAATTTATCATTTTGTTGGCGTAGTTCTCCGGCGGCAAATTGGAGTTCTTGCAGGGAATGGAACAGTTCGGTCAAACTCTCCAGTAGTAAATGTTGCTGCTGGTTTTGGATCTCCTCCGTGTGTGGAGACTCTGGTGCGGGCAGTTTGAGTGATTCCTGTGCCTGTTGCCACAGCGTTTCTACACGTCTGAGGGATAGGATAATCTCTTGATCAAAGGTTTCTGCGGTCATCTTTTATACACAATAGCTGCACCCTGTTAACCTCCATATTTTCTACTATCGTTCCGGAGTTTGTGTTCAGCATTTAGAGGAAGCAATGTCCCAGACGTAGCATGCTACGTCTGGGAGCTCTTGGAGCGATGTTCCAGACGTGTCATGGCGCGTCTGGGAGCTGGGGACGATCATGACATAAGACGTAGCTTGCTTCTCGCGCCCTTGAGTATGACAAATGACAAATGACAAATGACAAATGACAAATGACAAATGACTATTCATTCGCCTTAACCACCAATACCGAACAAGGGGCTTCAGCCACCACCTGGCTACTCACCGAACCTTGCAAAATTCGCTTTACGCCTGTCAGTCCACGAGTGCCAATCACAATTAAATCCGCGTGGTAAATATGGGCAAGGCGAATGATTTCGGCGGCGGGGTCACCGTTAACAATTTGAATTTCACTGGAACAAGGCAGTTTGGATTGATACAGATGCAGTTGCTGTTCGGTTTCTTGGTAAAGGAACTCCTCCGAAGGATGTGGACGATCTACAGGGATGTCCATGTCAGGGTCTTGAGAAGGCATGACATGGCACAAGATAATTTTGGCGGCTGATGTTATTTGTAGGTTATCTAGGGTTTCAATTAAGCGATAGGTTGGCTTGGAGCTGTCGAGAGCTACCAGAATCGTCTTTAGCACCAAAATTTCTCCTCATTCATGAGCGATTGTGAGCGATCGGCTCCCAGCAATAGGAATTTTCCCTCTTGATCAGAGGTTTTGTCTACTGGTTTGACAAATTGTTATTTGTCATTCGTCCTTTGTCATTCGTTAAATTTTTCCTGCGCTCCCTAGCTCCCCTGCTCCTTTTCTCCCTAGCTCCCTAGCTCTGTCTTAATCCGAATGTCGATCGCCAAAGGTGCGTAAGCGCACGGAATCCGCATGAGATGGTAATCCTTCGGCTTGTGCCAATATCTGAATCGCTCCTGCCATTTTATTCAGGGCGGTTGAGGAATATTGAATTAGGCTCGAGTGCTTCATGAATGTCTCTACACCTAACGCCGAAGCGTAGCGGGCAGCACCAGAGGTGGGTAAGGTGTGATTGGGTCCGGCGATATAATCACCAACGGCTTCTGGGGTGGATGTTCCCAGGAAGATGGCACCCGCATGGCGGATTTGGTTGAGTAAGTCCCAAGGTTCAGTAATTTCTAGTTCTAAGTGTTCGGGGGCAAATTCATTAGAGAGTTCGGCGGCTGTTTCCAGGGAATCGACGACGACAATCAAGCCATAATGTGCGATCGCTTTTTCGGTGAGTTCGCGTCGGGGATGATCCTGTAGTTGGCGTTTGACTTCGGCTTGTACGTTTTTTGCCAATGTCGAGTCCGTCGTCACGAGAATCGCTGCTGCTAGCGGGTCATGTTCTGCCTGCGCCAATAAATCGGCGGCGACATAGACGGGGTTGGCGTTACTATCGGCAATAATTAGTACCTCTGAAGGACCGGCAAGGGAATCAATACCCACAGTCCCGTAGATGAGTTTCTTTGCCAGGGTGACGTAGATATTCCCTGGACCGGTAATTACATCCACGTTGGGAATGGTTTCGGTGCCATAAGCTAACGCCGCGATCGCTTGGGCGCCTCCTACCCTGTAAATTTGGCTGACCCCGGCTTCTTGGGCGGCGACTAGAACGGCTGGATTAATTTTTTTCTCCAAGCCCGGTGGTGTGACCATAACGACTTGAGGCACTTTTGCAACTTTTGCCGGAATCGCATTCATTAACACCGTACTTGGGTAAGCGGCTCGACCGCCAGGAACATAGAGTCCGGCTCGATCCACTGGTGTGTAGCGTTTGCCCAGAACCACCTCATCATCGCCAAATTGCACCCAAGATTTGGGAACACGCTGTCGGTGAAAGGCTTCAATCTGCTGGGCTGCCAACTGAATCGCATCCAAGAGTTCCTTGGATACTTGCTGGTAGGCAGCATCCAGTTCTGAGCCACTGACACGCAGTTGGTCAGGGGTTAAACGTTGATGATCGAATTCTTCGGTATAGTGCAAGAGGGCTTTATCCCCTTGGCGTTTTACCGTCTGCAAGACTTCTCGCACCGTCGCCTCTTTGTGCATGATTCCATCGTGGGAGGTGCGATCGCAGATCCGCCGCAGTTCATTTTTTGCCTCAGCCTGCTGAGTGATTATTCGCAGCATGGAGTCGGAGTGCCTATCATGAGGTATTATCCGTGGGAGACTAGGATAGGAACAGAGAGTTCCCTCACCGGGAGTCCGTCCTTCCCTAGACTCTCTTCTCTAGCTTACCTGGATTTTTCTGGACTCGCGACACTTTTGACATAGATGTTATAGTAGTTGTTCTGGTATTTTGTAAATGAGTAATCTCAAACCTTAGTTTTCCGGAAGATTTCTGTGGCTAATAGTAAGTCTGCTCTTAAACGTATCAAAATCGCTGAACGAAACCGAGTTCGCAATAAAAGCTATAAATCAGCGGTGAGAACGCTGATGAAAAAATATTTTGAGGCTGTCGAGGATTACGCCCGTCAGCCAAGTCCTGAATCGTTGCAGGATGTCAAAAATCGCATGTCTGCTGCTTACAGTAAGATAGACAAAGCGGTGAAGCGGGGCGTCCTGCACAGTAACAATGGTTCTCGTAAGAAGTCCCGTCTGGTAAAGCAGCTCAAAAAGGTAAAGGCTCAACTGAATCCTCCATCGGCTGAAACATCGACGGCTGAAACGACAGAGGCATCCTAGGGTTCCGGCGTGTTAACTCAAAAATAAGCTCTAAGCTAGGAAAAATGTTAGTTCATTGGGTTGGTCTTGGGTAAGAATTGAGCGGGGGAGGACAAACACAATGTCAATGCAGTTGATAGACACCCATGTTCATATCAACTTCGATGTCTTCGAGTCTGATCGAGAAGCGGTGCGCGATCGCTGGCGGGATGTCGGCGTCGTGCGGCTGGTTCATTCCTGTGTCGAACCTTCAGAGTTTTCAGGGATACAAACGTTGGCTAACCAATTCCCGGAACTGTCTTTTGCCGTTGGCTTACATCCCCTAGATGCCCACAAATGGACGCCCCCAATGGCGGATCAAATTCGCGCCTTAGCTGATTCCGATGCCCGAGTTGTGGCAATTGGGGAAATGGGGTTAGATTTCTACAAAGCCGAAAACAAAGACCAGCAAAAGCAGGTATTCGCTGCACAACTTGCGATCGCCCACGAGCTTAACTTACCCGTGATTATTCACTGTCGCGACGCCGCCGCCGATCTTCGTGATCAGGTGAAGCAGTTTTGTCAAGAGGTGGGACCCATTCGGGGTGTGATGCATTGTTGGGGGGGAACGCCTGAGGAGACTCAGTGGTTTTTGGATCTAGGCTTTTATATTAGCTTCAGTGGTATTGTCACCTTTAAAAACGCCACAGCCATCAAAGAATCAGCCGCCCTAGTGCCAAGTGATCGCCTGCTGATTGAAACAGATTGTCCGTTCCTCGCCCCCGTACCCAAACGGGGGAAGCGCAATGAACCCGCTAACTTGTACCATGTTGCCGATTGTGTTGCCAAACTGCGGCAGATTCCCCTGGAAACCTTGGCACAAGAAACCACCCAGAATGCCTGTCGGCTGTTTAATCTGAGCGTAGATGGTGTCTAGAACACCAGTTTGCGATCGCCAGCCCTAAAAATTATTAGGCCCGATGAGCCTAGGGTTGGGTCAAAAAATGAGGGTTTGGGTGTCAATTATGACGTTTTTAACTATGTCAGTCTATTACTTCCCTGGCTCCCCCAGCTTCCAGACGTAGCATGAGGAGTCTCTACATGGCTCCCCCAGCTCCCCCTAAAGCCAAAAAAGGAGTGGCAAACAGGTAAATCCCGTTGGGCTTGCGCCATAATTGATTAAGAAGAGTTACTATGTATAAAATTTTCTCAAGTTTTATCCCGCCATCACTGCCTACCCCGAAACAATCCTTAATCGATACCCAACTGCCCACGAGGAGAAGATGCCGCCGACTCTATCTAATTGTAGATCAACCCCTGTATCATCATTATCATTAAAACGCTCCCGCCGATTATTAAGACAGTCGTTATTATCCTCAGACTCTCTTATTGCTTCTTTGAGGTAAAAATTCTCGGCTTAGCAGCGCTAGACGCTGTCTAATATCTACCCCGATAGATATAGCCAATCATACTATCGTATTGCTCAGGATTGCTGACTAGAGGAGCAAATTCCGCCTCTACCTTGGCTGTGAAGCCCATCCTGACGCTGATTCACCCTCTCCAGAAGGAAAAGCATGACTACTCAAACTTATACAACTCCCACCTATCTATTACCAGACTTAGTTGAAATTCAGCGAGCCAGTTTTCGCTGGTTTCTTGAAGAAGGGTTAATTGAAGAACTCGACAGCTTCTCACCGATTAGTGACTACACGGGTAAGCTGGAACTCCACTTTATCGGCAAAAACTATAAGCTCAAGCGCCCTAAATATGATGTGGATGAAGCCAAGCGGCGAGACAGCACTTATGCCGTGCAAATGTATGTACCCACTCGCCTGATCAACAAAGAGACGGGTGAGATTAAGGAGCAAGAAGTCTTTATTGGCGATCTGCCCCTGATGACTGATCGCGGTACGTTTATTATTAATGGTGCCGAGCGGGTCATTGTCAATCAAATTGTCCGCAGTCCCGGCGTATACTATAAGTCTGAAATCGACAAAAACGGACGCCGTACCTACTCCGCGTCTTTAATCCCCAACCGAGGCGCTTGGTTAAAATTTGAAACCGACAAAAATGATTTAGTCTGGGTTCGTATCGACAAAACCCGGAAACTGTCTGCCCAAGTTCTCTTAAAAGCCCTAGGACTCTCGGACAACGAAATTATCGATGCCCTGCGTCACCCGGATTATTATCAAAAGACCTTAGACAAAGAAGGCAATCCCAGTGAAGAAGAAGCCCTGATGGAGCTATATCGCAAGCTCCGTCCAGGTGAACCGCCGACAGTAAGCGGGGGTCAGCAGTTATTAGACTCACGCTTTTTCGACGCCAAACGTTACGATCTCGGTCGTGTCGGCCGCTACAAAATTAACCGCAAATTGCGCTTAAATGTTGCCGATACAATCCGCGTGCTGACGCCCCAAGATATTATGAGCGCGATCGATTACCTGATCAACCTGGAATTTGATATTGGCAACACCGACGATATCGACCATTTGGGGAACCGCCGGGTTCGTTCCGTGGGTGAACTCCTGCAAAACCAGGTTCGGGTGGGATTGAATCGCTTAGAGCGAATTATTCGGGAGCGAATGACCGTTTCTGATTCCGATACCCTAACCCCCGCCTCCTTGGTCAACCCCAAACCCCTAGTCGCGGCGATTAAAGAATTCTTTGGCTCATCTCAGCTATCCCAGTTCATGGATCAGACCAATCCCCTAGCTGAGTTAACCCACAAACGCCGTTTATCTGCCTTGGGACCCGGTGGCTTAACCCGGGAACGGGCAGGGTTTGCCGTGCGAGATATTCACCCCTCTCACTATGGACGAATTTGCCCCATCGAAACCCCAGAAGGACCCAACGCCGGTCTAATTGGTTCCTTGGCAACCCATGCACGAGTTAATCCCTACGGCTTTATTGAAACCCCCTCGTACCCCGTAGAAAACGGGCGGGTGATCAAAGACAAAGCGCCGCTTTATATGACCGCTGATCAAGAGGACGACAAGCGCGTTGCTCCTGGTGACATCCCCATGGATGAAAATGGCTATATCTTGGGCGAATCCGTTCCCGTGCGCTATCGCCAAGAATTCACCACCACCACCCCTGATCAGGTAGACTTTGTGGCGGTATCCCCGGTACAAATTATCTCCGTGGCAACCTCATTAATTCCCTTCCTGGAACATGATGACGCCAACCGCGCCCTGATGGGTTCAAACATGCAACGGCAAGCCGTCCCCTTGTTGCGTCCAGAACGCCCCTTGGTGGGTACAGGCTTGGAAGCCCAAGCCGCACGAGATTCAGGTATGGTGATTGTCTCACGGAAAGCCGGTGAGGTCGTTTATGTAGATGCCACCAAAATTCGTGTACGAACTGCTCCCAGCACCCCCGCCTTGCCCGGAGACAGCCCAGAGACAGCCCAAACCAGCAAACCAGAAATCATCGAGTATGAAATCCAGAAATATCAGCGGTCTAACCAAGACACCTGCTTAAATCAGCGTCCGTTAGTTTTTTACGGAGATGACGTAGAAGCGGGTCAAATCCTGGCTGACGGTTCAGCCACTGAAGGAGGAGAACTGGCATTAGGACAGAACATTCTGGTGGCATATATGCCTTGGGAAGGCTACAACTACGAAGACGCCATCCTGATTAGTGAACGACTGGTGTTGGATGATGTGTACACCAGTATTCACATTGAAAAATACGAAATTGAAGCCCGACAAACCAAACTCGGACCCGAAGAAATTACCCGCGAAATTCCCAACGTGGGGGAAGATTCGCTGCGCCAACTTGATGAACAAGGGATTATTCGGATCGGGGCGTGGGTAGAAGCCGGAGATATTCTCGTCGGTAAAGTGACACCCAAAGGCGAATCCGACCAACCCCCCGAAGAAAAGCTACTCCGGGCAATTTTCGGAGAAAAAGCCCGGGATGTGCGTGACAATTCCTTGCGTGTTCCCAATGGCGAAAAAGGTCGGGTTGTGGATGTCCGCATCTTTACCCGTGAGCAAGGCGATGAACTCCCCCCTGGTGCCAACATGGTAGTGCGCGTCTATGTGGCACAGAAGCGCAAGATTCAGGTGGGTGATAAAATGGCAGGTCGTCACGGCAATAAGGGGATTATTTCCCGGATTCTGCCGATGGAAGATATGCCTTACCTCCCTGATGGCACTCCCCTCGACATTGTTCTCAATCCCTTGGGCGTTCCCAGTCGGATGAATGTCGGTCAAGTCTTTGAATGTTTACTGGGATGGGCGGGTGAAAACTTAGACCTGCGATTTAAAATGATTCCCTTTGATGAAATGTATGGGGAAGAAGCATCCCGGCTAACCGTTCACGGCAAACTCCAGCAAGCCCGGGAAGAAACTCAGCAAGATTGGGTATTTGATCCAGACAATCCGGGCAAAATCCAGGTATTTGATGGTCGCACGGGCGAAGCCTTTGATCGTCCGGTGACAATCGGTATCGCCTATATGTTAAAACTGGTTCACTTGGTTGATGATAAGATTCATGCTCGTTCCACTGGACCTTATTCCCTGGTTACTCAGCAACCCTTGGGAGGTAAGGCGCAGCAGGGCGGTCAGCGATTTGGTGAAATGGAAGTCTGGGCATTGGAGGCTTTTGGTGCGGCTTATACCCTGCAAGAGTTACTCACCGTGAAATCAGACGATATGCAAGGTCGTAATGAAGCCCTTAACGCTATTGTCAAAGGCAAGGCGATTCCCCGACCCGGTACGCCGGAATCCTTTAAGGTGTTGATGCGAGAACTGCAATCCTTGGGACTGGATATTGCCGTTCACAAAGTCGAAACCGATGACGATGGCTCCAGCCGTGATTTAGAAGTCGATTTGATGGCAGATGGCGACCGCCGTCGTACCCCCAGCCGACCCACTTATGAATCCCTCCGCAGTGAGGAACTCGAAGAAGAAGAGTTATAAGTTCTCTCTCGTTGAATAATGTAGAGACGCGCCATGGCGCGTCTCTACATCCAGTCGAGGCGGGTTGAGTTACATATGGGTAAACAAAACACGATAGTCGTCAAACCCGCCCCTACCCATTCAAAATTCAAGACGCGCCATGGCACGTCTGAAACCCTAAAAACCCTGGAAGATGAAACAGCAACAAGAACAGCGCTTTGACTACGTAAAAATTGGAATTGCCTCTCCGGAGCGCATCCGGATATGGGGAGAACGTACCCTACCGAATGGTCAAGTTGTAGGGGAAGTGACGAAACCAGAAACGATTAACTATCGCACGCTCAAACCCGAAATGGACGGGTTGTTCTGTGAGCGGATTTTTGGTCCAGCGAAAGACTGGGAATGTCACTGCGGCAAATACAAACGAGTTCGTCATCGTGGGATTGTTTGTGAACGCTGCGGCGTGGAAGTCACGGAGTCGCGGGTACGACGACATCGCATGGGGTTTATTAAACTGGCGGCGCCTGTGGCACATGTCTGGTATCTCAAAGGAATTCCCAGTTACCTGAGTATTCTCTTGGATATGCCGTTGCGGGATGTTGAGCAGATTGTTTATTTCAATGCTTATGTTGTTCTGAGTCCAGGGAATGCTGAAAATCTCAGCTATAAACAGCTATTGACTGAAGACCAATGGCTGGAAATTGAGGAGCAACTTTACAGCGAAGACTCCGAACTGAATGGCGTAGAAGTGGGCATTGGTGCAGAAGCTCTACAACGACTCTTGCAAGATGTCAACTTAGACAGCGAAGCGGAAAAGCTGCGCGAGGACATCAGCAACGCCAAAGGTCAAAAGCGGGCAAAGCTGATTAAGCGACTGCGGGTGATTGATAACTTTATCGCCACCGGGTCCCAAGCCGAGTGGATGGTGCTGACGGTAATTCCGGTTATCCCACCGGATTTGCGTCCCATGGTTCAGCTCGATGGTGGACGCTTTGCGACTTCAGACTTGAATGACTTGTATCGCCGGGTGATCAACCGCAATAATCGCTTAGCACGCCTCCAGGAAATCCTCGCCCCAGAAATTATTGTCCGTAATGAAAAACGGATGTTGCAAGAAGCCGTTGATGCGCTGATTGATAATGGACGCCGAGGACGCACGGTGGTGGGTGCGAATAATCGGGCATTAAAGTCCTTGTCGGACATTATTGAAGGGAAACAGGGTCGATTCCGCCAAAACCTCTTGGGGAAACGGGTGGATTACTCCGGACGTTCGGTCATCGTCGTCGGTCCGAATCTGAAAATTCACCAGTGCGGTTTACCCCGCGAAATGGCGATTGAACTGTTTCAACCCTTTGTGATCCATCGCCTGATTAGTCAGGGGTTAGTCAATAACATTAAAGCCGCCAAAAAACTGATTCAGCGCGGTGACGCCAGCGTTTGGGACGTGCTAGAAGAAGTGATTGCGGGTCATCCCGTCTTGCTCAACCGAGCACCAACGCTGCACCGCTTAGGGATTCAATCCTTTGAACCGATTTTGGTTGAAGGTCGGGCGATTCAACTGCATCCCTTAGTCTGTCCCGCCTTTAACGCGGACTTTGACGGTGACCAGATGGCGGTTCACGTTCCCCTGTCGTTGGAGTCTCAAGCCGAAGCTCGTTTGTTAATGTTGGCGTCCAATAATATTCTCTCGCCAGCAACGGGTCGTCCAATTGTCGCACCCAGTCAGGATATGGTACTGGGGTGTTATTATCTCACCGCTGAAAATCCCCACGCCAAAAAAGAAGGTCGCTATTTTGCCTCTCTCGATGATGCCATCCGCGCTTTTGAACAACAGCAAGTTGAATTACACGCCTATGTGTGGGTGCGGTTTGATGGCACGATTCAGTCAGGCAAGTCGGATGATGGACAGGTGATTTCCTCAGAAACCGCTACAGATGGGACAGTGACTAAAGTCTACAAAGACCGCCGTGTGCGACAAACAGCAGAGGGAGAACTGATTTCTCAGTACGTTCGCACCACACCCGGTCGAATTATTTACAACAAAGCGATTCAAGATGCTCTGATGATTACCTGAACCAAAACCCAGGACGAATCACCAAGGACGAATCACCAAGGACGAATGACAAATGACGAATGACAAAGGACAAAAAGAATCGATTTTCTACAATCGAGTTGTTGATAAAGGTCAGCTCAAAAAACTGATTTCCTGGGCGTTTACTAAGTATGGCAGCGCCCGGACTGCTCAGATGGCTGACCAACTTAAAGATTTAGGATTCCGCTATGCCACAAAAGCGGGGGTTTCGATTAGTGTTGATGACTTACTTGTCCCGCCGAAAAAGCGTGAGATGCTAGAAGCGGCAGAAGCCCAGATTCGTGCCACGGAAGAACGTTACAGTCGGGGACAAATCACCGAAGTTGAACGATTCCAGAAAGTAATTGATACCTGGAATAGTACGTCGGAAGCCCTGAAAGATGAAGTGGTGGTCAATTTCAAGGCAACTGATCCCTTAAATTCGGTCTATATGATGGCGTTTTCTGGGGCAAGAGGAAACTTGTCTCAGGTGCGCCAATTGGTCGGGATGCGGGGTCTAATGGCTGATCCGCAAGGGGAAATTATTGACCTGCCGATCAAGACCAATTTCCGGGAAGGGTTAACCGTTACTGAATATATTATTTCCAGTTACGGCGCACGGAAAGGACTGGTGGATACCGCCCTGAGAACGGCTGACTCCGGGTATCTGACCCGACGTCTGGTGGATGTGTCTCAGGATGTGATTGTCCGGGAAGTGGACTGTGGGACAACCCGAGGCATCCAACTAACCGCGATGACAGATGGCGATCGCGTGCTGATTCCCCTGCAAGATCGTCTCTTGGGGCGAGTCCTAGCCGCTGATGTGCTGCATCCGAAAACCAAAGAGGTGATCGCCAAACGTAACCAAGCTATCTCCGACGATTTAGCCGAGATCATCGGCAAAGCGGAGGTGGAAGAGTTGATGGTTCGCTCTCCCCTTACCTGTGAAGCCTCGCGTTCTGTCTGCCAGCATTGCTACGGCTGGAGTTTAGCCCATGGGCATATGGTGGACTTGGGAGAAGCCGTTGGTATTATTGCGGCTCAGTCCATTGGTGAACCTGGAACTCAGCTGACCATGCGGACGTTCCACACCGGGGGAGTATTCACCGGTGAAGTCGCCCGCCAAGTCTCAGCGGCGTTTGACGGTGTTGTCCGCTTTTCGAGCAGTCTGCGAACCCGAGGTGTCCGTACCCGCCACGGTGAAGAGCGCGAACAGGTGGAAGTCGCAGGCGAACTGATTCTGGAACCCACCAATAAGGGCAAAGCCAAGACTGTTCCGGTCACGCCTGGTTCCATCCTCCTAGTTACCGATGGGCAACAGGTAAAAGCAGAACAGCTTTTAGCAGAAGTGGCGTTGGGCAAATCTCGCCTGTCTACGGAAAAAGCCGCGAAAGACGTAGCCTCGGATTTGGCGGGAGAAGTTCTGTTTGCCGACTTGATCCCCGAAGAAAAAACCGATCGCCAAGGGAATACGACCCGCACTGCCCAGCGCGGTGGCTTGTTGTGGGTGTTATCAGGAGAGGTGTATAATCTGCCCCCTGGTGCCGAACCCGTGGTCAGAAACGGGGATGCCGTGGAACCCGGTTCCGTTTTAGCAGAAACCAAGTTAGTTAGCCAAAACGGTGGTGTAGTGCGACTGACACCGGGCAAGCGGGAAATTGACATCATCACCGCGTCAGTACGCCTAGACCAAGCGGCGGTGCGGATGGAAAGTAGTGGGGGTCGCGAACAGTATGTGATTCACACCGCCAATAACCAGCGCTTCTTGCTCAAGGCAACCCCAGGCACAAAAGTGTTAAATAATCAAGTGGTAGCGGAGCTGGTTGATGATCGCTATCGCACCCAGACTGGGGGGATTATTAAGTATGGCGGCGTAGAAGTCGCCAAGCGCGGTAAAGCCAAGCAAGGATACGAAGTCACTAAAGGCGGCACCCTGCTGTGGATTCCTGAAGAATGCCACGAGGTTAATAAAGATATCTCGTTGCTGCTAGTGGAAGATGGTCAATATGTGGAAGCCGGGACAGAAGTGGTGAAAGATATCTTCTGTCAATCGGGAGGGATTGTCGAAGTTGTGCAGAAGAATGACATTCTGCGGGAAATTGTGATTAAGCCCGGAGACTTGCATTTGGTGGATGAAGTCCCCGAGGCTTTTGCCTCTGAAGGTCAGCTGGTACATCCGGGTACAGAACCCGTTCCGGGGTTAAGCGTGGCGGAACTGCGGTATGGGGAAATCGCCGAGACGCCAGAGGGAATGGCATTACTGCTCAGACCTGTGGTAGAGTTTAAGATTCCCGATGAACCCGATGTCCCCTCTCAAGCCTCCATCGACAGTGCCAACGGTGCTTCAGCCGAGGGCGGTGAGTCGGATGGCGAGAGTGCGATCGCGATTGAACTACGGACGATTCAGCGACTACCCTACAAAGATGGAGAGCGGATCAAGTCCGTTGAAGGACTAGAGTTGCTGCGAACTCAACTCGTTTTGGACATGACTCATGAGTCCGACGGCGATCATTCCACCTCTCAGCTTTCTGCTGATATTGAATTAGTCACAACCGAAGAGTCGGATGATCCAGAGGACAGGCGGTTGCAGTTGGTAATTCTGGAATCCTTGGTGATCCGCCGCGATACCTCGGCTGATCCCTTAGGGGGAAGTACCCAAACTCGGCTGTTAGTTAACGATGGGGATAAAATTGCGCCCAAAGACGTCGTCGCCCGCACCGAAATTCAGTGTAAAGAATCCGGTGAAGTCCGAGGGATTCGCGAAGGGGTGGAAGCCATTCGCCGGGTACTGGTGGTTCGGGATGCGGATCGGATTACCGTTCCCATTAGTGGCACACCTCAGGTGAAGGTGGGAGATTTAGTCGTGGAGACTGATTTCCTCGCCGCCAATGTGCAAGCCTCCGAATCTGGACAAGTTGTCCAAGTTAACCAAGACTCAGTAACTTTGCGACTCGCACGTCCTTATCGTGTGTCCGCCGGTGCGGTGCTGCAAATTGATAATGGAGACTTGGTGCAACGGGGTGACAACCTGGTACTGCTGGTGTTTGAGCGGGCGAAGACGGGGGATATTATTCAAGGGCTACCCCGGATTGAAGAACTCCTAGAAGCCCGTAGACCTAAAGAAGCCTGTGTATTAGCCCGACGTCCCGGTGAGACGCAGGTGGTTTATGAGGAAGATGAAACCGTTGATATCAAAGTGATTGAACCGGAAGGGGTGATTACAGATTATCCGGTGAGTCCGGGACAAAACGCGATGGTTTCCGATGCTCAGTTTGTTAAGGTAGGTCAACCGTTAACTGATGGACCGGCAAATCCTCACGAGATTCTGGAGATTTTCTTTAATTTCACTGTGGAAGAAAAGGGAATCTATGAAGGTGCTTTAGCGGGACTGCAAGCCGCACAAGCATTTCTGGTTAATGAAGTCCAGTCGGTGTACCAATCCCAGGGAATTGATATCTCGGACAAGCATATCGAAGTGATTGTCCGTCAGATGACCTCTAAAGTTCGGGTCGATGATGGGGGTGATACCACAATGCTACCTGGAGAATTGGTGGAGTTGCGGCAAATTGAGACCGTAAATGAAGCCATGGCAATTACCGGAGGCGCACCGGCTCAATATACGCCGGTATTATTGGGGATTACCAAAGCCTCACTGAATACGGATAGCTTCATCTCCGCCGCTAGCTTCCAGGAAACCACTCGTGTCCTCACCGAAGCTGCTATTGAAGGGAAATCCGATTGGTTACGGGGTTTGAAGGAGAACGTGATTATTGGTCGCCTGATTCCCGCAGGAACCGGGTACAATGCTTATGAAGACCCAACTAGTGGGGTGGATGGTGATTCCTCTAATGGCGGCGCTGAGTATAATTTTGGTGATCTGAATGAGAGTAGTGAATTCGACCAAGATGATTCCTTGGAAGTGCTAGATGATCGCACGGCTCGCGCTTACAGTATGGAAGAAGAGGATACCAGCGATTTTGAGTCGTTGATGGATGAGGACGAAAACTCAGACGAGTTGGCGGCGGAATATGTGGAGGATGAGGAGAATGAGGATGTTTAGCTTATCCGGCGATAGGTTCCCCACGCTCTAATCTTCGATTGAGCGTGGGATGAATCGCCAGTTTATTAGCTTACAACTTGCTTGTTGTCAGCTAATATTAAGGGTAAATTGTTTTTGTATTTCATTGACAAAGCTGTAAAAGCTGGTAAATTGACAGCAAAAACTAAATTCCATAACTACAGTTTCTCT
>NZ_JAVKBY010000138.1:0-10601 GCF_040222985.1 Coleofasciculus sp. F4-SAH-05 | reverse complement strand
GGGCGGGTTTTGCAGCCAAGCTAGGGATAACAATCAATATTAGTCCCTAAACCCGCCCCTACAGACGATCCATGGCTCGTCTGGAACATGGCTTCCCCTGCTTCCCCTGCTCCCCCTGCACCTCCGCACCCCTACCCCTTGAAATCCTCGAACTTGTCGATTGACCCAACAATGCTATAGTAGTACCTGTGTTCTATATTGGGGGAGGGGAAATGCGGTCAAATATTTCTCTCCAGCCCAAGACTTGGGATCAAAACACAGTAATAGTTCGGCAAGATTATGGCGTTGATGAACGATGTCTTAGCATTGACAAATTAGCATTTCCGTGATTTATTCCCAAAAATCAGATACCCTTAATTTCGCAGGCAGTCGGCGTTAAAATAGAGCCAACTTTCTGCACTAATTCTCAGTCCATTTCAATAACAGTTCTTGAGGCATCCATGGCTACCCAAATCACCAACAGTCCCGAAAAGGAAAAAGCCCTGAACTTGGTACTCAACCAGATTGAGCGTACCTTTGGCAAAGGTTCGATTATGCGCTTGGGAGATGCCACCCGTATGAAGGTGGAAACCATCTCCAGTGGTGCAATTACTCTAGATTTAGCCTTGGGTGGTGGCTTGCCCAGAGGACGGATTATCGAGATTTACGGACCAGAAAGTTCTGGAAAGACAACCCTCGCCTTGCACGCCGTCGCAGAAGTGCAGAAGAGCGGTGGAGTAGCCGCATTTGTCGATGCGGAACATGCTCTCGACCCCACCTACTCATCAGCGTTAGGGGTTGACATTGCGAACCTTTTAGTATCTCAACCGGATAGTGGTGAATCCGCTCTGGAAATCGTCGATCAACTTGTGCGATCGGCGGCTGTGGATATTGTCGTAATTGACTCGGTAGCCGCCTTGGTGCCTCGTGCAGAAATTGAAGGTGAAATGGGCGATACCCAAGTGGGATTGCAGGCGCGTCTGATGAGTAAGGCGTTACGCAAAATTGCTGGGAATATTGGCAAATCAGGCTGCACCGTCATTTTCCTCAATCAGTTGCGACAAAAAATTGGTATCACCTACGGCTCTCCAGAAGTCACAACAGGCGGTAATGCTCTTAAGTTCTATTGTTCAGTTCGCTTAGATATTCGCCGGATTCAAACGCTCAAGAAAGCCAGCGAAGGGGACTATGGAATTCGAGCGAAGGTCAAGGTAGCAAAAAATAAAGTTGCGCCACCCTTCCGAATTGCTGAGTTTGACATTATCTTTGGACAAGGGATTTCCCGGTTAGGATGTCTGGTTGACTTGGCTGAACAAACAGGAGTGATTAACCGCAAGGGAGCTTGGTATAGCTACAACGGCGATAATATTGCCCAAGGTCGTGACAATAGTGTCAGGTATATTGAAGAGAATCCTGAAATTGCCGCGACTATTGAACAAAAAGTGCGCGAACAGCTTGATATGGGAGCTATGGTGTCAGCGAATTCCATCAATCCAGATGAGAACGAGGAGCAAGAGGAAGAACAAGAAAATTTTGAGGAAGATTAAGCTGAATCCCTCAAAACCTTGATAAAGGGTGCGTTACGCTACCCTGCGGGAACGCTTCGCGAACGCTAACGCACGATGGCGGACTGACACAGCTAAAATTGTCGGATAGATTTTGGCGATTTTCTGGGCGCACGCCGTGCGCCCCTACAATTCTAATCCACCAATTAAGCTGTGCCACGCCACTACTTAGTTTACGGATTGGGAATTTGCCGACTGAAAAATCGGTCTAAAATTTCTGCGCGTTGATGGGAATTTAATTTAGGTAAGGCGGGTTCTCCAGATAATTCTTCTAACTTTGATAGTTCTTGCAAAAATTTTGATGTCCCTTTGTGATAGTCCCCTTCAGAGACTTTGACTTTTGCAGGTAACTCCAAATCTTGATCTGGAGCTTTTCGTTTTGAGGATGGGGAAGCTTCTACAGAGGAAGACGCTTTGGAGGCTTTCAGTTTCGCGATAATTTCTGGAGAGGCGGGGTTGAGCTTTTGGGTGTCGTTGCAGAGGAAAAAGTAAAATGCAAGGGTGCTGAGTCGAATGCAATCGCCATCCTTAAGCGATATATGCCCGTGGACAGGTTCACCGTTGACATAGGTGCCATTTGTGCTTTTAAAATCTACAAGGTAATATCCTTTGTTTGATAGATAATAAATCGCCGCATGATGACGGGATAAGTGGGGATCGGGAATCGATATCGCTAATTGGCGATCGCGACCAATCGTCCAAATTCCCTGCGGCTGAAACAGGGTTTGGGTTTTTCCCTCTACCAGATTGGTCATCAGACAAGGTCGCTGACTTTGAATGATACCTGTGACAAAGCGAATTGTTCGACTCGAGAACGTTTTATGCCCCGTTTTTTCAAGCTGGAGGATTTCATCGAGTAGACCCCGATGATACTCGTAGAGCTTCAGGAAAACCTGGTATAGACCCAATCGTTGTTCGATTTCCATAAAACGAGCCGACAATTCCTAAACAACCTAATACCCATTGATGGGAACTTTAACATTTGGATTGGTCTATAGTTTCGGATGAACTCTACAGCGTTAGAAATTTTACCTGGAGATTAAAAGAGGTAGGTTGGCTGTTACCTAATTCAGATATCTATCGAGTTCAAGCCAATCTTAACCTATGGCTTACGCTCTGCCCGTTGTTCTAGGCGAAATAGCCAAATCATTAAGGCGACGATGCCAACTTGTAGCGCCAGATTGGGAAATGCTGTCGCCACTTCTCGACCTGCAATTAACTGTGCCAGGAAAACGAGTCCGCCAATAAAGCCAGAGGCGGCAAATGCCACATAGATAAATTTTCTCAGTCCTCGGTAGGGCGCTTTGGCTTCAGCTTTCAGTCGAGCGTATTTTTCCGGACTCATCTGTCGCGATTTGGGCTTTGACTGGGGCTGGCGATTGTTTGGGGTTGAATGGGTCATGAGTTTCGTTGATCATACCTCTTTTAATGGTGACATGACTATCCCCAGCTTGGACAGTGAATTGTGCCAAACCTTGCTGTAATATAAAAAAGGTATCTTTGGAGTGATTGGCTCACAGGGTTCATGCCATAGAAGAAAAAAGATGCCGTTACTTGCGCTAAAGCTTGCTATAGTAGTCAAGTGATGCCGGTGTAGCTCAGTGGTAGAGCATTCGATTCGTAATCGAACGGTCAGCGGTTCAAATCCGCTCATCGGCTTCAACCAGGAGTTAACCAAAATCCGATACAAGGGGGTTACGTGCGCTTGCTATGGTAGCTATTGGGGTAAAACTGGGGTAAGGTCAAACTCTGGGTCATCGTCTGCCTTTTGGCGAAAAGCGCGATCGCATCTCGTATTGATTGATTAGGAAGAACTGTGGTAGAGACCGTCCATGTTTGGTCTCTACCACATGATGCGTCCTAACCGCTATGGCGGTTGCTATAAATAAGGGCGCACGTCTATACGCCCCTACTGTCTTAATGTTGGGGTTGGTAGCTTGCTTATCCTATCGGTGATCACTCGCTTCTCTTTCTCGCGCCACCTTTTGAAAAAATTGACTGTACTGTTGATGACCTTTGTGAAAAACAAAGTTTAAGGTTAAAGGCTCATCAACATCACGAACATCACCAGGACCTTCGAGTACAACAATTTCATCGCCAGAGGTTTCATGCTGACCAATTTTCACCGACTTGCGATTTTTGACTTCACCTTGGCTACTATCGATATAGACGATAATATTGCCCGTATCTAACTCCCGACCAATATTTTGAATCAGTTGTAAAAAGTTGCGGTCGCTCCCGCCTCGGCGAACCATTAATCGTCCCTGTATGTCTTCCACAGAGCTATTTACTGTATCTCCGACACCAATCATCAGTGGCATATCTTTTGGGTCAAAATTCTCTTTAACTAATGCCAATAATTCCTCTAATGTTTTTGGCGCTTGTCGCACATTAAACTCTTCCCCCAATGGATAGGAACCCGTCCGTTGAAAATAATAACGATTTAAAATCCCTAACACACCTGCTTCTTTAATCGCTCCTTGCAGCATAAATTGAAAATCAGTGGTTCCCGAATCCTGCCCTTGAGCTGGGCGCAATAGTTCCTGTCCATTTAAATCTCTGCCTAAGTTAGGAGCATAATGAACAAAAAACGAATCGCTTAATCCTCTAATTTTTGCCTCTTGTAACAGTTCTTGCATCAGATTTTGCATATCTTTTTGCAAGTCCATATAAATTTGAGGATATTCGCGTAGTTGGTCGTAAAACGTATTTAGATTCGCACTAGGGGACGCCTTATTTTCTAAAACAGACGCCTGAATACAGTCCTCCAAGTTTTCAATTTCTGCGGCTGTACTCCTTTGCTCAAAAAAGCGGCGTAACCGGAGTTTAATTATCTGGGGAACTTCGGCTAAAAACTCTAATTCGGCTTCACTCACACCAGGATGAGATACATTCCCTTGGCGGTCTTGCCATTGCACACCACCACCTGCTAAACCGGGGAGATACAAGCCTTTTGCCTTTACCTCAGCCGGATTACCAAAGGCGCGTTCAATAATACCATTAACTCCTCGTTCTCCAATATGTTCTCCATTCGTCAGGACATAAAAATGACCCTCAAACGCCTGCGTCGCTTTGACATAGTTTCGGTCAATCACTCGTGTTAATGGGTCTTTAACCAGTCCCATGCAGACGCCATCTAAATCTTGGATAATTAGGATATTTTCTACCTGGGTCAAGACATCGACAAGGACTTCCGTCTTTAAGGATAGAGTATGCTCATGGGGAAGAAGTTGAGGAGAAGCACTCATTGATAAATCGCTGATGACAAACAGTTCATATTCTACCGTTCAGGGTTGATGATTCCTAGTTCATGGCTGAGTGTTCTCACATTAAGCGGAGGGCGACCCGACCTAATGGAATGGACGGGTGTTGTGAATTAGACCAAGCGGGTCGCCCCTACAGTCTCTATGACACACTATACATTCAGGTTAGCTATAGGTAGGGTTTGCTGCACTACAGCACTCTCAAAACACTGGGAATACTATCAACCGCTTCTAACGCCTGAATTTCGGCTAAGGCTTTGCGGAAGTTTCCTTCCCGAACATCATGGGTGACAACCACAATTTCAGCTAACTCGTTCTGGAAGCCAATTTGTACGACTGACTCTAAACTCACCCCATGATTACCAAAGCTAATCCCCAGATGACCAATCACACTGGGTCTATCTTTAGTCATAATCCGGGCATAAAATCGAGTGACTAATTCTGAAATCGGGGCAATGCTGCAATAGTGTTGATGTACACAACTTAATAAGGGATGCAGGTGATGGGTTTCTCCCGCCGTTTTCAATACAGCCGCAATATTTAAAATATCCGATACCACCGCACTTGCCGTGGGACCTGAACCAGCACCGGGACCGAAGAACATCACTTGTCCCAAGGGTTCTCCTTCCACCAAAATCGCGTTGTACACGCCATTAATACTCGCCAGGGGATGGGCTTGGGGAACCAGAGTTGGGTGAACCCGAATCTGTAGCATGTCGGATTCGGGTTCACTGGTGGCAACCCTCGCCTCTCGCTTGGCTACCGCCAGGAGTTTGATCACAAAGCCTAAGTTTTTGGCGTAGGCGATATCGGCGGCGCTGACTTGGCGAATCCCTTCACAGTGAACGTCTTCTAACTTAATCCGTCCGGCAAAGGCTAAGGAAGCGAGGATGGCAATTTTATCAGCCGCGTCTAACCCTTCCACATCGGCGGTGGGATCAGCTTCGGCATAGCCTAATTTTTGGGCATCTGCCAGAATATCGGCAAATTCTCCGCCCTCGCTTTCCATGCGGGTGAGAATATAATTGGTTGTCCCGTTGACGATACCGGTAATGCTGTGAATTTGATTGACCCCTAAGGACTGTTTCAGGGGTTGAATCACCGGGATACCGCCGCCCACCGCCGCTTCCAGGAGAACATAGACGCCTTTCTCTTCGGCGGCTGTGAAGATTTCTGCCCCATAGCGGGCGATAACGGCTTTATTGGCGGTGACAATATGCTTACCGTGGGCAATGGCGTTGAGGATTAGCGATCGCGCGGGTTCTAATCCACCGAGTAATTCAACAATAATATCAATCTCTGGGTCAGTGACAATTGACTCCAAGTCCGTCGTCATCACCTCAGGCGGCACTTTCACGGATCGGGGTTTATCTAGCGATCGCACGCCGACTCGATGAATGTCAATCGCTTGCAGCAGGGGATTTCGACCCGTGGGGTCTTGTAAAATTTTTGCTGTTCCCGTACCAACTGTTCCCAGTCCCAATAAACCGATTTTAAAAGCCACAGCTATTATCCTAAAATTTTAAGCATTACAGAAAAGGGGTCATCTTTTCAAGACATAATGTGAATCCTTGATCGAATTCGGCGCGAAGATCCCAACTCTAACCGTTGAGGGTTACTTGAGAAGGATGTCATTCAAACCAACCTTCATCCACATAATTAATTTGGGCAAAGGGACTCAACGCCGACAACACTTGAGTGCCGTAACTGCGATGGTTAACCCGATTGTCTAATAAGGCAACAATCCCTTGAGAGTCTCGCACTGGTGCAACTGCCCGTTGTAATTCTCGCAACGCCGCAGGTAATAGATATAAGCGAAACCAGTCTAACCGTCGCTGTTTGTAGTACGCCACTTGACCTGCCACCCAAGGGTATTCTAGGGAGGGTAGGGGTAAGGTGGCAATAATTAACAGTTGGGGAGAGGGTAAAAACTGTTGCTGAGAGCGCCAGAATTCCCAACCGCAAACTAGAATACCATTTTCCTCTAGCTGGGTCTTTTCCACCTGGACTCGCGACCCAAATTCAGCGGCTAAAACTGCCCCTAACTGAGTTTTCAGAGGGACATCTCCGACTAAGATGACAATAGGTGTTTTCACCTGATGACTTGCCCCTAAAAGGGTTCGCACTTGTTGAAACAAGGCATTTCGGAAGCGGGGCGTATTCGGCATCGGTAGCCTGTCGGGTAAATAAAGCTGAATCAGTTTACTATGACGGTCAGGGGAAAATTTTAAACAGGTTAACTCTCCTAAACCCAGTTGTTGACGGTAAACGTCCGCCGACGCCTCCAAATCTAGCGCCCCGCCAATTAAGACTACCGGTTGTTCTGACCAGATACGGCTGAGGGATGTTGCTACTTCTGTGGGTTCACAATACAGGGAAAACTGACCTTGCGATCGCTGAATCGCTGCCCAGGTAAACTGATTGGATGATTGCCAGCATCGCCAAAACTGTTTCCAGGCGGGTGGTAGATAGGCAGACTCCCCACCATTTGCCGATTGTAAGATCTCAAACAACTCCTGGATAACAGCTTGTTCGCGGCATTCTATCAGATAGCAATCATAAGGATTGGCTGGACGCTCAAATAAGCGTTTGGTTAGCCGCACCCGCCGATCCCGAATCCAATCTGACTTTTGCGGATGGGCTAACATCAGGTCATGCCAATGTTGAGGCTGAATCGTACTCTTGAGTTGATCGCGCACCCAGTAGTCTAAATCGTCCGCTTGGTCAATCAGGGTGGGAATACCTTGAGGAAACGCCCTTTTTTGCCCTAAACGATCTGCCAACCATGCTTCGGGAGTGGTAATTAGCAGTCCTTGAAAATCCTCATCTGGGAATGTGTCACCAACGTGAATCGCCTTATTTGTACCCATCCATTCTTGCAAGCTGGGAATTTCGACCTGTAGCAGCCACGTTTGGACTAACACAGGCGCAACAATAATCACGGGTTCCTGCCAGATTAAAGCAGGTGCCAAGTAACTCAGACGATAGGGTTCTTGGGGACTTCCCGTTTGAATTAATGCAGAACGCCCCAAGCGCAAAGCCCGCGCGACCAGCCGCGCCATGGTTAAATGGTGGGGCCAGTTGGGTTGACCTTGCTCTCGCAGAAAGGCACGTAGAGAGGAATGGACTTCGACTTCAATCACGTTAATCTCGTGGAAAGAACGTTCCCAGAACTATTATTGTAATAAATAATGTGTTAATCTATAAAATTAGTCTAGCACAGGCGAAAGTCGTGAGTATCGCCAATCGATTTATCGATGATTATCACGTAAAGTGATGCTAGTGCATGAGGCGCGAGAAACCTCTTAAAAACGCTCTTAAAAACGCATGGACTTAAACGAGTGCCGATACCAGAAAAGTGCTGCAATGCACAAGTCGGTAACAACATCAACCAAAATAGCCTCAGTGCGTCCCTTGGGCTGAGATTGAATATTGACCTTGATTTGGCTAAAGCCGTCTAGATTCCCATCCTTGTCAGCCATTGCCCAACCAATGCAGTTGGGATTAAGATCTACACCGATGGCTCCCCAAGAAACGGGGGCGGTTATCCTAGGAGCGGGTTCAACATCAAAGGTAATATGGATTTCCCACTCAGTCAGATTTTTCTGAATGAATCGATAGGTTAAGGCTTGTCGGTTGTACCAAGCTGTTGCCAGCAAGGAAGTCCCATGTTTGGGTAATCGAATCGGAAATTGGATGTATGTACCATATCGCTTCTCTAGGCCATAAGGAACTCGAATATGAAGTTCCTTCCCAATTAGATCCAATTGGCAAATTTGATTCCCGTAAGATTCATCTTTTGAACCAATCATCTCCACGGTATACTTGTTGCCCAGATTTACGTGTACAGGAGAGGTTTTGATCTGGGCGATCTTCTGCCTTAACTTATGAGCATACCGCTTCTTTTGATGAAGCTTAACTTTGGCAAACTGGTACAGGGTTAAATGATGAGCGCACCGCATCGGGCAAGCGTCTGGATACTTGGGCTTGAGGGACTTTGAGACCTTCTTCTTTTTCCCTCGATTTACCTGCTCTACGGCTTGCAGATAATAGGAGTGCGCGTTAATCTTTTTTTCGAGTTTCTCTATAACTTCCGTTGTGTGCTTGAGTTTGCCTTGCAGCAATTTTATATGATTACTACGGCATTCAATGGCCGACTTAACTGCGCCTTCAACATAGGCGATAATGCTGTTCGCCTGTCGTTTGTTGATGTCATGATTTTTCTGTAGTTGAGTATTAATCTTTGACTTACTAGGAGGCTTTTGCTCTAATAGTAGCTTCAAGGACTCAATCTTGGCATCATAGCCGACAGTCGCCGCGTCATTCAAAAACGCAACCGCCCAACGGTTGGTTGTTGTAGTGACATAAGTGCGGGATTCGGCTTGGGTCATGACCGGATAAAAATCAAAGTCAATCAAATCGTCGATATCATAACGGCGATGTCCTCCCTCTGTCCGCACTGACTGAATTTTTCCTTCTTTCTCCCATCGCCTCAAGGTGTCTATTGACACCCCCTTGACGGCGGCGGCTTCCCCTATCGACAAGAATCGACCCATAGATTTTTAAGCCAAAAATTCTGGGTCGATTATAGGTAAATCTAGGTATTTTGGCTACTGCTGTCAGCCCTAGTAACCGCCACCTTGATCCTGAGTTCCCTGTTTCCTTTAACTAATGAGGAGTTTGAGAGCTACCTGTAGGGGCACTCTGATTATCGTGCCCTTACCCTAAATGGCGTGTGTACTTATATGTGTCTAGATAACTGGCGTAGGGGAGCAATGCCCAATCGTGAGGTTGGGAACCTGACGATGTAATCTTTGATTCATCGTCGGAGGATGTCACGCCAGTGAAGATGATCCCAAGTCGGGGGGAATATCCTGAAGACGCCCTTGTCCCACGGCTTGAATGGCTTCTTTGAGGGACACATCACCCGTATACAGGGCGCGACCCACGATCGCACCAATCACGCCTAAGGGTTCCAACGCCAGTAAACTTAATAAGTCTGTAATCGAACTGACACCCCCAGAAGCAATTACTGGAATTGAAACATGGCTGGCTAATTCTCGCAAGGCGTCGCGGTTGGGTCCGGTGAGTGTACCATCCCGGTGAATGTCTGTATAAATTATTGCCGATACACCCAAATTCGCCATTTGCTGTGCCAATTGAGTCGCGGTAATTGCTGAGGTTTCCAACCATCCCCGTGTAGCTACCTGTCCATTTCGCGCATCAATCCCCACAATAATGCGATCGGGAAATTCAGAACACAGGTGTTGAACTAAGGGATGATCTTCAACCGCCGCTGTTCCCAGAATCGCATACTGAACCCCAAGAGAAAGCAGTTGACTAACCCCTTCCTTGTCGCGCAATCCGCCCCCAACTTCTACGGGAACCGATACCGCTTGGACAATGGCTTCGATGGTCTTAGTATTAACAGGGTGTCCTGCTTTCGCCCCATCTAAATCTACCAGATGTAACCGACTCGCCCCTTGGTCAACCCATTGTTTCGCCACCTCAACTGGGTTTTCACTATAAACTTGCGATCGCTCATAGTCGCCTTGGTATAACCGTACACAGCGACCTTCAAGTAAATCAATAGCTGGAATAACGTTCATATTCGTCATTTGTCATTCGTCATTTGTCATTTGTCATTTGTCATTTGTCATTTGTCATTCGTCATTTGTCATTTGTCATTCGTAGAAAAACAGGGCATCAAAACCATGTCCTTGAACGCCGCGAAGGATGAGTCGGGGAGGGCGCGAGTTACATCTGGATGTAACCCAAAACGATAATAGTGAAA
>NZ_JAVKBY010000132.1:0-6755 GCF_040222985.1 Coleofasciculus sp. F4-SAH-05 | reverse complement strand
TGGCACTTCTATAGAAAGGATAATCGCTGGGTGGTCGCTGTTCAATTCACACCCGCAGCGGTGGAGAAGGTGAGTAGAGAAATTCAGTATGGTGCCCTGGGTATCGATCTAAATCCTAGTTCTATTGGTTGGGCTTATGTTGATGGTCAAGGAAATTTAAAAGCTCAGGGAACTCTTCCTTTTCAGACCGGTTTACCCACAGGTAAACAAGATGCTCAAATTGTAGATGTTTGTTTGAAATTGGCAGCTTTAGCCAGAAGTTTTCAGAGTCCTATTCTGTGCGAACGCTTAGATTTTTCGACCAAGAAAGCTCAATTAAGAGAGCGAACAAAAAAATATGCTCGAATGCTTTCTGCCTGGGCATACAGTCGTTTTTATCAGATTTTGTCATCGATTTTATCCAACCGAGGAATAACTCTTTCTTTGTGCAATCCAGCTTACACGAGTTTGATTGGATTGGTTAAATATAGTCGGATGTATGGACTATCCTCTGATGTGGCAGCAGACAAAAGCAATTGCCAGAAGAGGAATGAAGTATAGTGAGAGATTGCCGCGCTCTGTGTCCGCCTATCTTGGAGTGAATCCGAGAAAGCACGTATGGAGTGCTCTATATCAATTTAATAATTTTATTGGTCGATGCCCTGTAGTCAATCGTAGACACGATTACGGAGCGCGTCTCTAACTGGGAACCGAAGGTTTTGGCTGATATCGAGCGACAATGCCGGGTATCAGCCAAGCGTAAGCGTTAACGGTTATCGACCAAAAGTTACACCGTAGACTTATACCAAGACAGAATTACTTATGGGTAGATTTGTCTAGGTTTTTAGAAGCGGTCAACTACTAGAAGGTAAATGTAGTTCGCAGTACACCGACTAAAGCGGTATCGTTATTGCTATCACTTTCTGGATTAAACAGAACAAATGCTCCTGGCGTAATACTGACGTTATCACTAACCTTAAAGTTGTAAAATGCCTCTAGATGATAGGGTGTTTCTCGGTCAACACCGGGTTCTGTCAAGTTAGCCTCACCATCTGCTTCTACCCGATGCAAAGGTTGTCCAAAAATTAAACCTGCCGTATTCCCTTCTTTAAATAAGTCTTGGAAATATAACCCCGCCATCCAAGTCGTGAAATCAGAAGATGCATCCGCACCGGCTACAGCATCGACAAAGAAATAAGCGCCGTAACCCGTTAGTGAAATTTTAGGAGAAAAACGCCAGGTTGCGGTAGCACCTAAGGAGTTAACATGAACGGGTGTATCTAAGATACCACCAACAATCGGATTACCATCTCCATCAACTGTGCGTCCAGGAATATTCAGCGGGTTGGAGGAAAATCGAGTTAATCCTAGACCCATAATATTCAGGTCGTGGTAACTATAAGCGTAGTTCAGACCAATATCAAATTGAGAACTGGGTTTAACAGTAAGCTGCGCTGAGGCGACGGTACTCCCACCAAAGAACCCTGAACCCAATATATTGTTGTCACCTTGTTCCGGAATCGCCGCATTGACGCTACCGTATAACGCCCGCAAGTCGATTGCATCAGAAATCCCCCAAATAAATCCCACTGCTGAAGCTAAACCGGTTTGGGAGGTTCCCCCAGATACACGTAAAACGGGGTTCAATGTGGCAAATCGAGAAATCGCCCCCTGTCCTTCACTGGAAAAGGGGATAATGGCGGGAAACGCATCCGATGCTTCTGCTGCTGTTCCCGCAAATAGGGTTAAGTTGTTGATTCCTGATGGGAAAATGTACAGGAGTTTGTAGAGTTCAACGTCATTAGAACCCGCACTATCACTCAAGTCTTGAGGGTTAAATTCGGGAAACTGGGGTTCAAAACTGAGTTTTGTTGAACCTTCACTTAAAAAAGCGTCTCGTCCTGGAAATAACGCCCCTTGAACGCTACCCGCCCCGGTTATATCGCCACCAAAATTATAGGCTTGTAACCCCGTAATCAGTAAATCTTGACCCGTAAAACTGGTATTCAGGTTCAAGCGCACTCGGTCAGCCAGAATAATATTGGCATCCTCATCATCGCTAGTTGCCCCAACGAGTGAGAAAATGACTTCACCATTTAATTTGGTGGTTGTGGAAAACTGGTTATCTTCTAAAAAGGCTACTCGTCCTTCTAAATTATCAACTCTTGCGCCCAGGGTAGCGAGTTCGGCTTCAAATTCCTCAATCAGTCGCCGTAATGTGACTAACTCTGTATCATCTACTCCCGTTCCCACGATTAACCGTTCAATTTGTTGCAAACACGCATTTAACCCAGCCGCGAACTCGTAGCGAGTCAGGGCGCGGTTTCCCCGAAAGGTGCCATTGGGATAACCGGCAATGCAACCATACCGTTCAACTAAGCTTCTGAGGGCTTCATACGCCCAGTCTCCAGGAGAGACATCGGAGAGTTGGGAAACTGATGTCACTTGTCCCATCGGGGATGACTCTGAATCGAGGCGTTCTAACATATCTGAGACAGAGGTGACTGGGGAGTTATTATCCTCTAACTCTTGTGCTATTTGTAGATGAGTCGGTTGATCCGTTGTCCCCGTCTGCTTCAGAGGTGTCGCGGATAGAGGCGTGCGATCGCTAAGTCCAACGTGGAGATTATTAATGGGATGAGTGGCTTCCTCTGCAATCGTAGATTCTAACTCAGTTGTCTTGGCAATAGCAGGATTGGCATCCCACGGAATAGCACCAGCAATTAGGCACAATAGACCTATTTTCCCCCAAAATCTTAGGTGATGTTGATTCACGATTAGTTCCTCACACAAAATGTCTGATCCTTTTTGGTTTGGCTGAACCCAACCTTAGTAAAGTAGTAGACTGATTATGATGAACTGATTATAAAGCCTTCACAGGCTAACGCAACACCACTAAATGTTAATTTAGGTGACATCGAATCACCTAAATTAACTTGGGGAAGTCCAGTGTATCCCACGCTGAATTAAAATTACCGCGTGGGTCTTATATCTCCCCCAAACCCCCACAGACGATAAAAGTAAAGATAAAATATTACTAGATAATTTTCAAATAGCAGGAAGCTGCCTGGTTTATCCCAGGCAACTGCCAACAGACAATCTCATTGATCCCTGAGTAAAAAGCTAATCTAGGCGGGAGCCACCTGAACAATCAGAGATCGCTTATCAAAAGACTGGACTTTTCCCGCTTCGCCGAGGTCATCAATCACACGCTCTAGTAGTTCCCTGGCGCGATCGCGATGTTGATGTTCTCGCCCTCTCAGGCGCACTTGAAACTTGACTAAATTACCTTTATCCAACCAATTAAGCGCTCTTTTAATACGTAAGCCGTAATCGGAGTCACCCACATTGGGACGCAATTTCACTTCCTTGAGTGTTGGTTTAGAACTTTGGCGTTGACGTTTTTTCTGCTGGTACTGATGTTTTCCGTAGTCTAAAACCTTTGCTACGGGAGCGTCTTCACTTTGAGAGACGACTACTAAATCAAGACCCGCATCTTTAGCGACTTGCAGTGCCTCACGGGTATCTGTCAAGCCACGATTGTTGTTTTCATGGTCAATCAACAAAACCTGAGGTGATTTGATTTTATGGTTAATCAGTTGTTTCTGTTTTTTAGCGATAAGACTTTCCTCCTAAGTTCAACATCCCACTGGTTAACTATCAGGTTAACCCAATGCTGATCACCTCACATCCCGCTAAGGTTTGAGAAATCTTGAGTCAGTGCCATCTGGAGCTAGTGCAGCAGGCGCAGAAAAACTCACCCATTAACAATAGGTGAAAAAGCAGATACCGTAAACCTTACCTTACAAGCGTCTGCCGTCTGCCCTCTTGTACTAGGATGGAACAATCTGAACAACCAGTGCCCGTCGATCAAAAGACTGAACTTTGCCAACTTCACCCAGATCAGACACCACACGCTCTAGCAATTCTGTGGCGCGATCGCGATGTTGATGTTCCCGACCCCGCAGACGCACCTGAAACTTTACGGAATCGCCTTTGCTCAACCATTCAACAGCTCGATTGATGCGTAAGCTGTAATCAGACTCGCCCACATTCGGACGCAGTTTAACTTCCTTGAGCGTTGGTTTAGAGCTTTGGCGTTGGCGTTTCTTTTGTTGGTACTGATGTTTCCCGTAGTCCAAAATTTTTGCAACGGGAGCATCTTTACGCTCAGAGACTACCACCAAGTCCAGACCTACATCTTTCGCCAGTTGTAGAGCCTCACGAGTATCAGTCAAACCGCGATTGTTATTCTCATGATCAATCAAGAGAACCTGAGGAGACTTGATTTGACGGTTGATTCGTTGCTTGTCTTTGTTAGCTATAATACATTCCTCCTAGAACTTGATATCTTACCGGCTAACTCTTCTTTAGGATAGCGCAATGCTGACCAAGTGGACTACCAATACTAACTCGCGACACTCCCAACCTGCTATATCGTTCATTACCTAGTAGAGTTCCAAGGACGATGTAGCTGGCTTCTCGCTTCGCTAGCACCATAAACGATGAACAGAACATCTTTGACACTGAACTTCCCTTATTTGAGCAAATTGGGTACGAATTTCCCTATACCTATTTCAAGAATAACTAATTGGATATATATTCATAAATAGAGTGAATTCGCCCATGCAGATAACCTACCGTCTAAGATGGCACGGGCTAAATTTGAACAGAATCCAGGGTTAATCGGCTCTGGGCAACGGGAAACTCTCAATGGCGTCTCTTGTCATATTAGAATGGCAAACGGTCGCGACTGAGTAGCGGCACGAAAAAAACCGAGAGACAATAGAGAAAACTTCTCCTCGCAACCGATGTGAGAAATCCTCGTATAATACGGGAGGAAAAATTATGACCACTCAATCAACCGCCGCATTTACCTCCGTCTATGGTCCAGTGGACTCCTGGCGCTACGGGCGATCGCTGGGTATTGATCCCATCGGACTCCAATCAACTTGCTCATTTAACTGTGTATATTGTCAGTTAGGGGAAATTCAAGTTCGCACCAGCCAACGTCAAGTTTTTGTCCCTACCGAAAAAATTGTCCAAGATTTACAAGCGTTTGCCCCTTGGGATGTAGATGTGGTAACCCTCAGTGGCAATGGCGAACCCACTCTAGCCCTCAACCTGGCTGAGATTATTGCCCAGGTTAAGGAAATGACTCACAAGCCTGTCTTAGTCTTGACAAATGGTACGCTTTTAGGTGACTCAGACGTGCAGGCGGCGTTAGCCTTGGCGGATAAAGTCTCGGTTAAACTCGATGCGGTGAATCCTGATCAACTACAGCGTGTCAATCGTCCTGTCATGGAAGTCGATTGGCTCAAAATCTGGACAGGTATCCAGGAATTTCGTCAGAGATATCCAGGACATATAGGGATACAAACGATGCTGTTAACCCCACCGAATCAGCCTAGTCAAGACACTTACATACAATTAGTGCGATCGCTACATCCCGATGAAATTCAACTCAACACCCCCACCCGCCCTAAACCCTTAACCCATCAACTGGATGGACGGGGTAATCATACCCCTACCGAATCACGTCCCTATCCTGTACAACAATTAAAGCAAGTTAGTGGGGATGTCTTACAAGCCTTTGCCGCTAAAATTCAGGATGCAACTAATATCCCCGTTCGATGCGCTCCACGGTAAATGTGTAGGGGCGGGTTTAGGGACTTCCGTCTCGCTGTTAATGATAACCTTTTGCTCAAAACCCGCCCTGACTACTTCGCTTTGCTAGTCGGGCATGGTTTTGAAGGGTGTAGGGGCGGGTTTCACTATTATCGTTTCTGACCTCACCCAGATACAGCTAAACCCGCCCCAATTGAGTTAAAGCGTTGTGGAAATATTTGACAAAGGACAAATGACCAATGACCAATGACAAAGGACTAATAACCAATGACCAATGACATTCCTCCTGGATATCTGAATATTATGGGATACGTTGACGAGTCAGAAGTAAATGGTCCTGGCTGTCGCGCTGTGGTTTGGGTGCAAGGGTGTAACCGAGAATGTGCAAGCTGTTTCAATCCAGCATCCTGGTCTTTTGAAATTAACCAGTTAATTGCTGTTGATGAATTAGCGGATAAAATTTTGTCCAATCCCCGCAATCAAGGAGTCACTTTTTCTGGTGGAGAACCCTTTTGGCAAGCGCCAGCCCTAGCGCAGTTAGCTAAGAAACTCAAAGTGGCGGGGTTAAATGTCATGTCATTTAGTGGATTTACTTTAGGGGAACTGCAATCACCTGATGCTCCTCCAGGCGCACCCGAGTTATTAGAACAACTGGATATTTTAGTTGATGGTCCCTTTGTTGAATCCTTGGCAATTAATTCCCCCGATTCACCTGTCTCATCCCGAAATCAGCGCGTTCGTGTATTTAATCCGGCATTAAAAGACCAAATCACATGGGCTTCTGATCAAATGGAGATTCATATCCTTAAAGATGGTAGTCGCATTGTTACAGGATTTCGAGGTCAAATGAATTTGAGCGAAGGTTAGATGTCGTAAAACTTAGTCAGGGCGGGTTTTGAACCAAAGGTTATCATTAACAGCGAGACGGAAGTCCCTAAACCCGCCCCTACACACTCAAATTTCGTTATTGGTCATTGGTCATTGGTCATTGGTCATTGGTCATTGGTTATTGGTCATTGGTCATTGGTCATTGGTCATTGGTCATTGGTCATTGGTCATTGGTCATTGGTCATTGGTCATTGGTCATTGGTCATTGGTCATTGGTCATTGGTCATTGGTCATTGGTCATTGGTCATTGGAAATTGGTC
>NZ_JAVKBY010000128.1:0-21550 GCF_040222985.1 Coleofasciculus sp. F4-SAH-05 | reverse complement strand
TTGATGCATAAGTTTTCCACGTCAAATGCTGGTTTTTGAGTTTAAGGGTCAAGGAAAAACAACTCAATATTCAGCGATCAATGAGGCGATTCAAACCGCTCAATTTGTCCGCAACAAATGCATCCGTTACTGGATGGATAACCGAGACGTTGGACAAAAAGACTTGTATCGTTATAACACGGCGCTAAGAGCTGAGTTTTCCTTTGTCAAGGACTTAAATTCCCATGCTTGTCAAACGGCTGTGGACAGGGCGTATTCGTCAATCGCCAGATTCTACAGTAACTGCAAAAAATCTGTTCCCGGAAAAAAGGGTTATCCAAAGTTTAAGAAAAACTGCCGTTCAGTTGAATATAAAACTAGCGGTTGGAAGCTTTCTGAGACTCGCAAGCAAATAACCTTCACGGACAAAAAGGGAATCGGTAAGCTTAAGCTCAAAGGGACGTGGGACTTAAACTTCTATCAACTCGATCAGATAAAGCGGGTGCGGTTAGTCCGTCGCGCTGATGGCTACTATGTACAATTTTTGGCTAGCCCTTCGACTTCGCTCAGGGCTAGCGCTGAAAACAAAGTAGAAAGCAAGCCGACAGGAAAAGCCATTGGTTTAGATGTAGGACTCAAAGAGTTCTATACCGATAGCAATGGTCAAAAAGAGCCAAATCCCCGATTTTATCGAGAAGGCGAGAAACGTCTAGGCTTCCTTCAACGGCGGGTCTCGCGTAAAGAGAAAGGCTCTGCTAACCGAAAAAAAGCCATTAATCGACTAGGGCGAAAACACCTCAAAATAAGTAGGCAGCGTGAAGAACATGCCAAGAAAGTGGCGCGTTGCGTAATCCAATCTAACGATTTGGTTGCCTATGAAGATTTGAGGATTAAGAATCTGGTTAAGAATCATTGTTTAGCTAAGTCAATTAATGATGCAGGTTGGTATCAGTTCAGAAAGTGGCTGGAATATTTTGGGATTAAATTTGGCAAGATAACCATCGCGGTTAATCCTGCCTACACTTCCCAGGAATGTTCCAATTGTGGCACAACAGTTAAAAAGTCTTTGTCCACCAGAACTCATGTTTGTCGGTGTGGATGTATTTTAGATCGAGATTGGAACGCCGCCATTAATATTCTGAAATTAGGATGGTGTACGGCAGGGCATGTCGGAACTTGGATTTTAAATCCGAACGCTTCTGGAGACTCGACCTCTACTTTGATTGGAGAAATCCTGTCAAAGCAAGCCGGATCTGTGAACGAAGAATCCCCGCACTTTTAGGGCGGGGAGTGTCAATTTACGCTGTTAGGCATCATACAGTCTTATCCAGCCAACTACGATTCGATTTCGTTTGAAAGTCTAATCGATGAATTCTTATGCTTAGGAAAGTTATTGACTCGGATCAAAATACCCGTTATGGGGTTTATTATACGGTTTATGGATCACTGGCTGGTGATGATCAATTAGTGAGGTCTTACCTCTGGGCAGGTCCTTATGATGATATGAAAGCTGCTGTCAATAAATCTCAAGAGTTGAGACATTCTCATCAAGAGGATGCCTCATTTATCGTGAAAAAGTATGTTGAGTGAAATACTCAGACAGTAATGTCTCCGATGGCGATAATTTTTCACCGATACTATGGATTAATCCCGTTTCTGGTAATTGTTCCGGAAAGTCAGGAAGACTTTTTAAGCAGGCGTTGATGACCATCTCACGTTCACTGAAAACGACACCTGTTTCTTTCCCTGGTTCTATTCGTTGAATTGTAATTCCATCTTCAGTATTCTGTTCCTGACTCGCCATGCTAGCCAAGCTAGTCCAACAATCACTATTATGAGTAGTCGCAAAAACTTGGACATTGAGTTTTTTAGCAGTTTCCCAAATAAGTTTCCACATATCTTCCATCGCTGTGAAATGTAGTCCGGTATCAATTTCATCAACCAGCAATACTCCGCCCCTAGCACATACCGTTGATAATGCTAGACCCAACATCCGCCATATTCCATCCCCCATACTCCCAATTGGAACGCGCTGATCACTGTCAGCAAGACGCACGACAAATCCACTACGAGACTCTGAATTTCTGAGGGTTTTAGACGTAATAGAAGCAAGACGTTCAATTTTAGGTTCAATCGTCTGAAGTGCTTTATAGACAAGCATTTCCTCTGGTGTTAAAACGACCTGATCAAATAAATCAGTCATGTTGGTTGTTGTTAAAGATGATGATGTGATATATTGATTTATTACTGCATTTTTTGATGGCTTACCTATAACTCGCCATCGACGAATATAATCTTCAGATAGTCCTCCATTAGAGGACAAACTGCGTTTCCACCCCTCTCGCTTATTGCCATCAGTCCACAAAATTTTAAAAGCAAGTTCTATTAAGTTATCTGAAAATTCTTCAACTACACTGGTAGATTCATCAAATTCACTCTCTGAATCTACCTTAGAAGCAATCGGTTGTTTTTCTATAGATACGAAAAGTTTATTTTCAAGATTATCATTTGAAGCCAATATTGAAAATTCACTGCCTAATTCAATTTCATGACCGTGAAAAAGATGACAAATATCAAGTTCACGCTCTCTTCTGCCTCTTCTAATGTCATCACTCCAACAATATTCACCTCTGTTAGTCAGAGCTTCAAGTAATGGTTCAGGATTACCTCTGGAGCATAGAAGTTGAATTGCCTCTAGTATTGATGTCTTACCACTGTTATTTTTACCAACGAGTAAGTTAACCCTGCCAAGCTGCTGAAGCTCAAAATGTTTGAAACAGCGGAAATTATTTATTGTGAGATTTTTTAACATATTTCATTCCCTTCGGTGCTTTTGGATAAATAAGCTTGAATGGGTTGTAAGAGGATTGCCAAAATCTTATCGACTTCCTTAATATAGTATTCTAACCGATCAATCAATACGGTATGTTCCTCTAAGACCAAAAACCGCCAAGCTGTCCCTGTTGTTACAGCACCATAAATTTTATCAATTTTATTTCCGGCTCTTTGGTTAAATATCTGGGCGGCGACCATTTCGGCAATACATTGACCAAATCCTGATGGGATTTTTTCATTTTTGGCTTCGGCAATCGTAATCACTGGAGCGTTGATATAAAATTGTTCTGCTGAACAACTCAGAATAAAGTCACAATAGCCTTGTAAGCCTTTTTCGATATCGACATTGAAATCCGTTCCAGAGAATAAACTCACTTGATAGTTCACCTGTCGCCTAACTTCTGATAAAACTGGAGCAATAATAAATTCAGAACGGGCTTTTTCGGTATCAATGGCTGTCGCTAAAGGGATAGAATCAGCTAACGTGAAAGTTAACAGTTCTGAGGGTTGTACACCGGGAACATCCGCGAACAAGTTTTGCGTTTCATCAACGGTTAAGCCAAAATCTTCCTTGACTTTAGCTAAGGTGAAACTGCTATATGCCATGAGGAAACCTCTAGGTTAATTGACTGATACCCAGTTCTGTTCTAACGTATCTGTCATTCTGAGCGAAGTGAAGAATCTGCTAAGGGAAGAATCTGGACAGATGCTTCGTTTCGTTCCTCCGCTTCGCTACGGACTCCACTCAGCATGACAGATGAACTCTATAACGAAGGACAAATGACAAATGACAAATGACAAATGACAAATGACAAATGACAAATGACAAATGACAAATGACAAATGACAAATGACAAATGACAAATTATCGCTGATCCAATTGACGGGAACCAAATAAGGCTTCTCTTGCCTTTTCATCCATATTGCTGTTTTTCACTTAAAAGTGCTAACCCTCGCTGTACCGCAGGTCGCTGATTAATCGCATCAAACCATCGCTGAAGATGGGGATAATCGGCTAATTTTTGTCCCTGTTTTTCATGGGGAACAATCCAGGGAAAAATTGCCATATCTGCAATAGAATACTCACCCGCTACGTACTCGCTTTGGGATAACTGTTTATCGAGAACGCGATACAAACGAGTGGCTTCATTGGTATAGCGATTAATCGCATACGGGATTTTTTCGGGTGCATATTTGCGGAAGTGGTGCGTTTGTCCCAGCATGGGTCCAACACCACCCATTTGGAACATTAACCACTGAATTACAGCATAGCGATCGCGTGGCTGTTTGGAAATGAATTGTCCGGTTTTGTCGGCTAGATACAGCTCCCATTGCACCGGACTCGAATAGGGATAGGGGTTGACCCTCAATTCCTTGAGAATCAACAATCACAGGTATTTTAGGGTTTGCTGCACAACCCAAAAACCATTAGCCATCAATACTTTGAGTAGCATTGACATTGGCTCATCTTCCAGGAAAGAGAATAAAACTAATCAAAACCCTTGCACCACTATCAGGAAAATGTACCCTTGCTCCCCCAGCTTCCCCAGCTTCCCCGGCTTCCCCCGCTCCCCCTCACCACACCACTTATTCAGCAGCCCCTATTTTATTGTTGGGACTGATGGCGAGAAAGTCTGGCTTGAAGGGATGACAAGCTCCCAGATGTTCCACCGGAGATTTGGGATCGCTATATATTCACGATAAATTTACATTTCAGATTTAATCAAATGTAAACTTTTTGGTTATTTATTGCTTAAAAACTATTTTCATTAACTTTTATTAATTTCCGGTTTTAATGAGTAAATGTTTGCTAGGTTGAGCGTGTAAAAAACAAAAGCTTTACTATAACAAATTTAAACCCAAAGTTAACCAAAAAAGTCTATGTCAGTTAAAGACAGATATGAATAAGCAAATAAAAGAAAAACTCCAACAAGAAATACAGGATCTGGGCGATCGCTTACACCGGGCTGAGGTGGAGTTGCGGGCGCTAAACCTAGACGTAGACGCCTTGCCAGATATAGGACTTGACCCTCGATCAATCAGGGAACTCAGACAAGACAATCCATTCCTGCTGCAAGGGATTCTAGAGAACACCACGGATATGATGACGGCGCTGGATTTGAACTGGCGCTATATTGCCTTTAATCAAGCGTATAAAACCGAATTCATTAAGATTTTTGGGCGAGATATTGACATCGGTACAAGTTTGATAGAAGCCCTGAGCCATTTACCGAATGGACAAGCAAAGGCACAGGACATCTTGGGACGGGCGCTACGAGGTGAAGAGTTTACAGTCATTCAGGAATTTGGCGATAGTAAGCGCGATCGCAATAAGTACCAATTCACGTTTCACAGTATCCGGGATGACCAAGGACAGACCCTAGGCACTTTACACATTGTTAAGAATCTGAGCGAGATTGAGCGGCAAACTCAGCAATATCTGCAATATCTCCTCATCTCCAGCCCTGCGGTGATTTTTAGCACCCAGCCTGAGCAGAATTATAAGCTGACTTATATCAGTGACAATGTTGTCAATGTTGTGGGTTACACCCCAGAGCAATTTTTGAATGGGTCAGATTTATGGTTAAATCATATCCATCCTGAGGATATTGACTTGATTCTCCAGGAATTACCCCGGAAATTAAATCAGGGAAGTTATTCCTTTGAATACCGTTTTCTGCACGCCGATGGAACCTATCACTGGCTGTTGGATGAAGGGAGGTTAATTCGAGATGAAACGGGTGAACCGATTGAGGTTGTTGGTTATTTCGTGGATATCAGCGATCGCAAACAAACAGAAAAAGATCTAAACCTACAGGCGGTGATTAATCGAAACATCGAAGAAGGCATTTGTTTGGTTAGAGCGAATGACGGGATAATCGTTTATGCTAACCCAAAATTTGAGCAGATGTTTGGTTATGAACCCGGTGAACTAAACAACCAACCTGTGACGATTATTGACTATGAAAATAATCAAATTGGCGTCGAGCCAGTTCGACAGCTAATTACTCAAAAAATTATGGCAAAGGCAAATGCTGAATATACCTGCCAAATTCATAATGTAAAAAAAGATGGAACTCCCTTCTGGGGTAAAGCGATAACGTCTCGTTTTGAGCATCCCGACTATGGCACCGTCATGGTTACTGTTCAACAAGATATTACCATACAAAAGCAAACTAAAGAGCAACTCCAAGCTTCCCTCAAAGAAAAAGAGGTCTTGCTCAAAGAGATTCATCACCGGGTGAAAAATAATTTGCAAATAGTCAGTAGTCTGCTGCAAATGCAGTCGCGGCGGACTAAATATCAAGACGTAGCGTTGGTTTTGCAAGACAGCCAAAATCGCATTGCCTCGATTGCCCTGGTGCATGAAAAGTTATATCGGTCTGATAATTTAGCTCAGATTGATTTTGCCCAATATGTTCCCGATTTAATTACTCATTTATTTGATTCTTATAGCATCAGTTCCAGTCGAGTTCGCCTTTCCTATCAGGTTGAGGATATTGATCTCGCCATTGACACAGCGATTCCCTGTGGCTTAATTTTAAATGAATTGGTGTCTAATACGCTAAAATATGCTTTTCCAGAGGATCGGCAGGGAGAAATAGAGATTAAATTTCAACGAAATCCGGATAATAACTTACTCACTCTGCTTGTCCGGGATGACGGTGTGGGAATCCAAAAATCCTTTGATATCGAAACAACCACTTCATTAGGATTAACCCTGGTTTTAGGCTTAGTCGAGCAGATCGATGGAACCTTAGACCTAAATTGTGACTCCGGAACTGAATTTAAGATTACCTTTAGCAATAAACTCAGAACTTGATAATGTCTAGAATTAAGGATTACCCGATGATGTTTCCCAAACCACCTCCGAACTTAAAAGAAACAAAAAAAATTCTCGTCGTTGAAGATGAGAAAATTATCGCGATTAATCTGAAAGAAAGCTTAGAATCCCTCGGCTATACCGTACCTGCCATCGCAGCGTCGGGAGAACAAGCGATTGCAAAAGCCACTGAGTTCCGTCCCAATTTAGTGTTGATGGATATCTGGCTCAAAGGCAATATTGATGGGATTGAAGCCGCGCAGCAAATCTGGGATTGCCTGAAAATTCCCACAATTTATGTCACCGGACATTCGGATCAAAGTACGGTAGAACGGGTAAAAATTACGGCTCCCTTTGGCTATATCCTCAAACCCGTTAAAGAACAGGCTCTTTACGTAGCAATTGAAACGGCACTCAAGCGATATGAACGAGAACAATTAATTAGCGCCATTCTCAGAGGGATTGGAGATGGAGTAATTGTTACCGATAAAGAGGGTCAGGTTAAGTTTCTGAATCAGGTGGCGGAATCCTTAACGGGTTGGCAATTGGCTGAAGCCAAAGAGCGGAAATTCACCGAAGTCTTTAATATTGTCGATGAACAAACTCGACAGCCTGTTGAGGATGTCCTGAAAAATGTTCTAGAACAAGATACAATTATTTATTTAGAAAAGCAGATTTTATTGCTCCCCAAGCAAGGAAAGCCAATCCCTATTGCCGATAGCCTGGCTCTGATTAAAAATAACGATGGTGCGATCGAGGGTATGGTTTTGGTGTTTCGAGATGCGACACGACAACGTTTAGCCCAAGAACAGAATCGCGCCCTGGAACGCGCCCGACAATTAGAGTATGATATTGCTGAACTGCAATGTCTAGATCTGTTCCACGATGACAGTTTAAGTAAAGCGTCATTAGAATTGCCCACGTCTCCGGCAAAGATTAAATTGGCAGTTCGGATTCTGGAAACCATTTTAGATCAACAGAGTTTATTAAGTTCACAAATCCGTTCTAATTCCACAGTGATTGCTCGTTATTGGCGGATTGTCCAGGAGCAGTGTAATCAGAAACTGAAGCTGGTTAACGATTTGCTGGATATCGGTGCGATTGAAACAGAAGTTCATCCCTTACAATTAACGTTGATTCAATTCCCCGATTGGATGCCTGAGTTGATTAAACCCTTTGAAGCCTGGGCGCAGTTTCAGCAGCAACGGTTGCATATTGATATTGATCCGAATTTACCCCCCCTGGTTTCAGATCGGTTGAGTTTAACTCGGATGTTGACAGAATTACTAAATAATGCATTTAAATACACGCCAGCCGGGGAGGATATTGGGGTAACAGTGCGGGCTTTGGGAGATGGCAATGTAGAGACGCGCCATGGCGCGTCTCTACGTCAGGGAGACGGGTTTTGGACTGTCGAGATTCAGGTGAGGAATTCTGGGGTGGAGATTCCCCTGGATGAACGAGAGAAAATTTTTGAGCCATTCTATCGCATTCCGAGTTCCTATTCCTGGAAACAAGAAGGAACGGGTTTAGGATTAACCGTGACGAAAATGTTAGTGCATCGACTCCAGGGCGAGATTGATGTCACGAGCGATCGCGACGGGACAATCTTCACAATTTTTATACCTAGTTTACAATCCCAAGAGATGGAAGTGGAGCATGATCATGATCAGTGAACAATATTTATCGGAAATTGACACAGCAACAATGGCTCGAATTCTGGTTGTGGAAGATGAGAGAATTATTGCTCTGAACCTGAAGGAAAATTTAGAAGCTTTGGGTTACGGTGTCGTTGGAATTGCCGCCTCTGGGAACAAAGCTGTCACCCAAGCCGGGGAACTTCATCCTGATTTAGTGCTGATGGATATCTGGTTACAGGGGGACATGGATGGAATTTGGACGGCGCAACAAATTTGGAATAAGTGGCAAATTCCGGTAATTTATTTAACCGGACATTCCGATAAAATTACCTTAAAACGGGCAAAGGTAACGGCACCCTTTGGCTATATCCTCAAACCTGTGAATGAACAGCAATTATCGGTAGCCATTGAAATTGCCTTGCAGCGCTATAAACGGGACCAATTTTTGAGTGCAGTGCTGTGGGGAATTGACGATGGCGTAATTGTCGTCGATCAAGATTGTCGGATTCAGTGTATGAATCAGGTGGCGGAATTGCTAACCGAATGGCAATTTGCCGATGCGAAGAATCGGGAGTTGAAGGATGTCTTTCAAATCATTGATGTGCAAACCCAGCAGCCTGTGAATAACTCAGTGACGTTGGCATTCAAAGAAGATAGACTCGTTGATCGTACCGATGATCATGTCCTAATTACCAAGACAGGTCAACAAATCGTGATCGCAGACAGTGCTGCACCGATTTGGGATAATCAGGGGGATCTAGCGGGGGTGGTGTTGGTATTCCAAGATATACGCGATCGCAAACAAGCTGAAGCCGCGCTACGCCAGCAGTTAGCTCAGGAACAACAACTTAACCAGTTCCAACAGCAATTTATTCACACGGTTTCCCATGAATACCGCACCCCGCTTTCGATTATTCAAGCCTCAACCTTCCTGATCGAAACCGATAGTTCATCGGTTCGCTCAGAGAATAAGCGAGTCAATTGCCAGCGAATTAAACAGGCGGTAAAATATATGGTAGGATTGCTGGAAGATGTATTAACCTTTGGGCAAGCCGAAGCGGGTCAACTGCTCCTTGATCCGATGCCTTTAGATGTAAACCTTTTCTGTCAACAACTCATCGACGAATACCAACTTATTGCCAGTGATCAAGCTAAAATAACCTGGAGCAGTTGCGGCAAAAGTCAAACCGCTTATCTGGATCAAAAAATCCTGCAACTGATTGTGAGAAATTTACTCACCAATGCTTTGAAATATTCTCCAGAAAACAGTTCTGTTTATCTAACGCTAACCTGTGAAGATGATAGGCTGACAGTCGAGGTAAAAGATAACGGAATTGGCATTCCACCAGAGGATCAACCTTGTATCTTTGAGCCATTCCGCCGCGCCAGTAATACAGGGACAGTTCGAGGTTCAGGGATGGGGTTAGCCATCGTCAAGAAAGCCGTTGATTTACATGGGGGAACATTGTCAGTGGAAAGTGTTTTGGGTATTGGTACAAGGTTTACAGTGGTTTTACCCTTCCCCGAATAATTAGTCTGGTCATTTGTCATTTGTCATTTGTCATTTGTCATTTGTCATTTGTCATTTGTCATTTGTCATTTGTCATTTGTCCTTTGTCATTTGTCATTTGTCATTTGTCCTTTGTCCTTGATTATACTCGCTTCGTTTTTTTAATAGTTTATTGCCCTAAATAATTCATTTAATTCTCGTGGTTGCCATGAAAACATTAGCCAAAAACATCTCTGAAAAACTGATAAGTATTCTCGTCGTCGAAGATGAGCGAATTATCGCTATCAACCTGAAAGAACAGTTGGAATTATTTGGGCATTGTGTTTGTGCGATCGCGACATCAGGAGAGAAGGCAGTGGAAAGGGCGACAACCCTCCGTCCTAACTTAGTGTTAATGGATATTTTCCTCCAGGGAAATATGGATGGAATTGAAGCAGCACAGGTTATTTGGGAACGTCTTTCAATTCCCGTGATTTATGTCACCGGACATTCTGATCTGAGTACCTTAGAACGAGTCAAAGTATCGTCTCCCTTTGGTTACATTTTAAAACCGATTAAAGAACGGGAATTATTTGTCACGATTGATATTGCCTTACATCGCTATTCCCGCGAACAATTACTAACCACGATTCTCCGCGAAATGGGGGATGGTGTGATTGTCACGGATACTCAATGTCACATTCGCTTTCTCAACGAAGTTGCACAAATGTTTACGGGATGGCAGTTCGTTGAGGCAATTGATCAAGAGTTAAGTGAGGTGTTTCAACTTTTTACTCAAAACACAAGGCAATCGGTAAACCTGCCGTTAAGAACAGCGATGGAAAACAATTTTCCCTTTTCAATACCTAAAGATAGTCTCTTGATTTCCAGACAAACTAAAAGGATTCCCATTGGCGGTAGTGTAACACCCATTCACGATAAACAAAATAAGGTAATTGGGGCAGTTTTGGTGTTTCAAGATATTAGCAATTCTATTCAGATAGAGGCAGCTAATGTTAAATTAGAACAGGCATTGGCGGAGTTGAAAACAACCCAATTTAAACTGATTCAATCTGAGAAATTATCTAGCCTAGGGCGCATGGCAACAGCATTAATTCAGGAGTTTAATAATCCGATCACCTGGATTTGTGGCAATATTGTTCTGGGTCGATCATATTTCCGCGATCTGATCGACCTGCTGCACCTCTATCAGCAAGCTTGTCCTAAACCTACGTTAGAAATTCAGCAGTTACTAGAACAGATTGATTTAGAGTTTATTGCCCAAGATTGGCAAAAAATGTTTAACTCGATTCATATAGGTGCGGAACGTCTAATGGATGTCACGCTATCGCTGCAAGCGCTGCGGAATTTCTCGACATTGGATGAACTGGATCAAAGGATGATTGACATCCAGGAAATGATTAATTCAACCTTATTACTGGTACAGCATCGGCTCAAGCCCCAAGGAAAAAAGCCAGAGATTCGGGTAATTCAAAACCATGATAATTTGCCTTGTTTAATGGCTTATGCCAGTCAGTTGAATCAGGTGTTTATTCATATATTCAACAATGCCATTGATGCGATAGATATGAAGGGATTACCGGGTATTATTACCATTGACACCAGATTGATCAGTCACCCGGTTTCACCGCAAGTTGGAGAGGAAGGAGAGGGGGAAATGATCAGAGGAGGAAATCAGGGAGATAGAGAAGGTGGGGAAGAAGTGAATAGTCAAATTCATGTCCTTGAGCGCAGCGCCGGATTAGCAGTCAACACATCTCAAAAGGCGCGAGATGTTGTAATGATTCGCATTACTGATAATGGTTGTGGCATGAGTCAGGAAGTACAACAAGAAATTTTTGACCCATTTTTCACGACCAAATCTGTGGGAACAGCCGTAGGATTAGGGTTATCAGTTAGCTATAAAATTGTGGTGGAGAAACATGGCGGTAAAATCCACTGTCATTCAGTCGAAGGTGAAGGAACAACCTTTGAAATTGAGTTACCTGTTATTAAGTAGGTAGAGCGTCATTGGTCATTGGTCATTGGTCATTTGTCATTTGTCATTCGTCATTTGTCATTCGTCATTGGTCATTGGTCATTGGTCATTCGTCATTGGTCATTCGTCATTGGTCATTGGTCATTGGTCATTGGTCATTGGTCATTGGTCATTTGTCATTGGTCATTGGTCATTTGTCATTGGTCATTGGAAATAGGAAATAGGGAATAGGGAATAGGTATTAGCACGATTAAAAAAGGGCGGGTTTTGCAGCCAAGTTAGGGAAAACAATCAACAGTAGTCCCTAAACCCGCCCCTACAAATCCGGTTCCCTTGAAGGTCGTGAAAGGTCAACACTCTCCGGAACCAATCTCCCCACACCTCAGTCATCCCTTGATTGGGGAATTGTTCCCCAGGTTACAGAGTTCTATTGATACCCATGCATTTCTCTGGAAAGCTATTTTTAATTCTATTAACCTTAACCTTCTCCTTTGTTTTTCCTCACACCTCAAACTCCCTCTTCTGTCCCTTAGTTGCGTGGAGTCGTCACCCAGAACGAGACTTTGGACAAGATGGTCGAGATGGTACAGATGGACGTGCGGAGAGACGGGGACGAGATGGGGAAAATCGGACAATTTTTGTGGATGGTTCTCCGATTAATCTGGAGTTGTCGGGAGGAAATGGTGGTGATGGCAATAATGGACAACCGGGTGAGGATGGAGATTGTTCCCGACAGCCACGAAAGGTTGATTATGACCTAAAAGCCGCCGATGGAGGCGATGGTGGAAATGGTGGAAATGGTGGAGATGGTGGGGATGGCGGGTCATTGACAGTTTATTATACAAATCGAGAGGATTTGAAACAAATCTATGTACGTTCCCAGGGCGGACGTGGAGGACGTTCTGGACGCGGCGCTTATGGGGGGGATGGCTGTGACTGTAATGACCGAAGTTGGGAGATAGAAATCTGTACCAAAAATTCAGATAATGGTGAGGAAGACTGCGAAACTGAGCGATTCGAGTGTGAAGAGGGTGATGATGGTCAAGATGGTCGAGATGGTCAAGACGGAAAAGACGGAAGCATGGGGACGCTGACATTAATTAATCGGAGTGAAGCATTACCCCCAGACAAACCCACCGCTACCGTTACTCTACCCCAACTGCAAAACGGCGCGATCGCACTCTCTGTGAATCAATGGCGAACTCTTACTGGTGCAACCGCTTTACTCGCCCCCAATTCAATCATTGCCAATCAGTATCGGGAGTTTATCGGACGTTTAGAACGGTCTTTTGAGTTAGTCTGGAATGCAGACCGGGCGATTACCGACTTTTATAATCAACCGATATCCCTCAGTCTTAAATCTGACCGACGCATTGATGTATCCTTACCGGAGGACGTTTGGTTTGATGGCAAAATGATGCCACAGGAAAATGTAATCCAGTTTGTCGTCACCAATGCGCTACTGAAACAGGAAGCCACCCAACTAACGCGGGCAGATTTTGCCGGAAATCGTTCAGAGTTAACCTTTAGTGTGGTGGACTTAGCCGGAAAGTCCGACTTACTCGACACCCAATTCAGGTTAAGATATCGTACTGCCAATTCAGGCGATCGCTTCCGTCGCTTCTATAATTACAGAACCCGGTATGAAGGAATTATTCCAGCCGAACTTGTCAATCGCCATAACAACCGCTACACGCTAGAAATAGGCAAACTCCCCATAGAAGCTGAATACCTGCGTCCCGGAGTCGCGATCGAAATTGAGTTAGTCGCTACTCGTTCCTTTGCGGGAAACTCAGCCCAACAGGAAATGAATTGGCGCGGGGAAATTCGATAAGTTTTAAGATCGTCATTTGTCATTTGTCATTTGTCATTTGTCCTTTGTAAGGGTTTGAGGCTTGTTTACAAAATTTATTACAGTGCCGTTTTCTTTTGTCCGACTACTTAAGCATCTTGCTCGCTACTAATATTGAATTGCATGACAGCTTATGTACTACGCCACTACTTATAACGGGCTAAAGCCCTTACTACAAACTCCAAACTTCAAACTTAACCAAATTTATGTCTTAGGATTGATGTATGATTGAGAAAAACCATAAATCCTGATAGGGATTCAGTATAATTCGCTTAAGGAGTTCATGACGCCAGATTTCTTACAGGTTACGTTTTTATACAATCAAGTCGTAGACTATCTCATCGCCTTTGTCATCTTGGTTGTGGGAATTTTTCTGATCAAAATTCTCCGCCGAGTGATTGTAGGACGGCTCAAACGCTGGGCGGCGAAAACGACAACTCAGTTGGATGATTCCCTGATCCAGATGATTGAACGAGCCGTGATTCCTATCCTTTATGTTGGCACGTTTTATGTAGCGATCGCGAATCTCACCTTACATCCGATTTTGGATCAGGTAATTGACGCTTTGACGTTGATTGTTGCCACGATTCTAGGGATTCGCCTCTTGGTTTCCCTGGTGGAATACGGTTTCCGGCTATATTGGCTAACTCGCCGCCAAAGTGAAACGGTGCAACAGGCGCTTGATGCGTTAATTCCGGCGGCTCGAATTGCAATTTGGGCGCTGGGAATTGTCTTTTTGTTAGATAATCTGGGTTTTGATATCTCCGCTGTTGTGGCTGGATTAGGCATTGGCGGTGTGGCGATTGCTTTAGCGTCTCAAGGCTTTCTCCAGGATTTATTCAGCTACTTCTCTATCCTCTTTGACCGTCCCTTTGAATTGGGAGATTTTATCATTGTTGGCGATTTCCTCGGTTCAGTCGAACATATTGGCATTAAAACGACTCGTCTGCAGAGTTTAAGTGGAGAACAACTCATTTTTGCCAACACCGATTTAACCAGTTCGCGGATTCGCAATTTTAAACGGATGCCTAAACGACGGGTGGCGTTTAAGTTTGGCGTGCTTTATGAAACGTCTCAAGAAAAACTTCAGCTCATCCCCGAAATTGTCCAAGGTATTGTTGAAAATCTGGATAATACCACGTTTGACCGAGCGCATTTTAGCGATTATGGGGATTTTAGCTTGAATTTTGAGGTTGTTTATTATGTTTTAAGCAGTGATTACAACCTCTATATGGATATCCAGCAGCAGCTTAATTTACAGCTTAAACAGGAATTTGAAGCGCGTCAGATTGAGTTTGCTTACCCCACCCAAGTCACCTATTTGGGGAATCTCAACACCGGAGAAATTAGCGATTCTTTAAGTGCTTTGGTCGCTGATGGCAAACCCTAAACCGTTGGCTGGCGTAATATAGCAGAAGGCAGAAGGCAGAGGAGGGGGTGAGAGGGAGATGTTTTTATTATGGGTGATGGGTCCGGACATCATATAATACCAAGTTACAGTCATAATTGGACTGTGGACAAAAACCTATATTTGCGTAAACAATCGGCAAATATAGGTTTCGGCTTAATTTGTAGGTATATTTCAGTTTCTTACTCCCCATCTTCATCTGAGAACAGCGCCTCTAAATCTCTATAGCCACGCTTCTTCCCGCAAAATCTCAATCCCATCCTCAATTGGTTGATAAAAAATTAAATAATCATCAACAGGAAAGCTTCGCAACGAAGGTAAAAGCTCATCCCGCCTCCGCCCCATGTTCGGAAAACTAGCCAACGTCCGACACTTTTGATTAATCTTCTTAAGTAAACGCTCCGCTGCACCCAAACTACTCTGATCAGCAACATAGTCGATAATACTTTCAATATCTCGACTAGCTGGAACAGTAAATTGGCAAATATTACTCATTCACCCTCTTGAGAACGACGTAAAAGCAGCTTCTGTTCGAGTTGGCTAAAAACCGTCTCACCATCAACCACCTCTCCCCGTTTCGACGCTTCAACTCCAACCATAATTTCCCCCCTCAATTCCTCAAAGCGCCCCTTATAGATACGTTCCCGTTCAGCAAACGCCCTAAGTGCAGCCAGGATAACCTCCTCCGGTGATTTGTATTTCCCGCCCTCTACTTGGCGTTGAAGAAACTGCTCAAGTTCTGGAGTTAAAGACACATTCATTGACTTTACCCTATATCGTGTTAATGATCTTCCTATTCTAGTTCTAGAACTAAACTGAAGTTTCCCCAGCTTCCCCAGCTTCATCGTATCTACGAAGCTGCTCAAGTATTTTCATGCCCGCTGCACTAGCCATCTCGCAAAATCTGTGGTAAAGGTATCCCGTAAAATCGCCTCTCGAATACTTTGGGTAAAGCGAATCAACTCTGTCACATTATGCAGGGAGATTAACATAAAGCCCAAAACTTCCCGCGATCGCACCAGATGACTCAAGTAGGCGCGGCTAAAGTTCTGACAGCAATAACAGGGACAAGTCGCATCCAACGCCGAAAAATCCTCACGAAACCGAGCATTTTTCAAATTCCAGCGTTCCCCCTGAACCAACGCCGCCCCATGACGCCCTAAGCGCGTGGGAATCACACAATCAAACAAATCCACACCTGATGCGATCGCGCGTGCCATTTCTCGATATGTCCCCACCCCCATCAAATACCGTGGCTTATCAACAGGTAAATACGGTGCCGTCGCCGCCACGATGTCATGGATCAAGTCCACCGGTTCCCCCACACTCACCCCACCAATGGCATACCCCGGTAAATCTAAAGACACCAACGACTCAGCCGCCTGACGACGCAAATCCGGATAAACACCACCCTGAACGATACCAAACAACGCTTGCTGATCCGAACGAGTGTGAGCATTTACACAGCGCTTAAGCCAGCGATCTGTTCTCTCCAATGACGCCTCAATCTCCGCCCGACTCGCTGGATACGGCGGACATTCATCAAATGCCATAATAATATCCGCCCCTAGCGCATTTTGGATAGCAATTGACCGTTCTGGGGTGAGATTAATTAACCGTCCATCCCGAGGCGAACGAAAAACCACACCCTCTTCGCTAATTTGTCGCAATTTACTTAAGCTAAAAACTTGAAAGCCGCCCGAATCCGTCAAAATTGGGCGCTGCCAACCCATGAAGTGATGCAGTCCTCCCGCTTGCTGGACAATCGCTTCTCCGGGTTGTAAGTGCAGATGATAGGTATTGGCGAGAATAATTTGGGCTTGTGCTGCTTCTAACTGAGCAGGAGTTAGAGTTTTGACCGTTGCCAAAGTACCCACGGGCATAAACCGGGGCGTTTCAATCAGACCATGGGGACTGTGCAGTAATCCGGCGCGTGCCTTGGTTTGGCTGCACCATGCCTGACATTGAAAGGAAAATGAATTGTATGTTTGAGCCAACGCGGTTAAGGGTTCAGAATCGTGCTTTGATTATTGTGGCTCATCATCTCTTTTATTTGCGGATTAGAACGGACATTCCCCCTCATCATCAATTTGTACATCCCACCGGGCATTGAGTACCTGGGTGACCATGGCTTCTAGGGCTTCGGCGTTGAGGGTTTCCACCGATTGCTCATGTAAAGGGTTGGATAGGGGAATCAGTCTCAGCCGACGGTTATCCTGGACTAAATCAAAATAAGCCTGCTTTTCCGGTGTCTGATGCAGTTGCAAGTAATCAAAACTCTGGACATTGATGTAGATAGCTTGATTCGCAATCAGGGTAGAACGGCGGGAATCGGCAAAGACTTCCAGCACATATCCTTCCCCCTCACTTTGCTTGTTGCTATCGATGGTGTGACTATAGCGGACGCGACCCAAATCAGTGAGTAGGCGTCCCATGTCTTGCTTATTGATAATAATGCCCGTATCAATGATACAAGGGGCGGGAAGTCGGCGTGGAGATTGATGATAACTCATGGGTAAAGCCTATGATGCATAAGGGGCTGATATTGCCTTGCAAAGAGTATTGGCATTAGTGTAAAACCCGACTGAAAAACCTAATGCTTCGATTTTAGCGACTGTCCAGCTAAAGGCAAGTCAGAAGCTGTGGCAATCAAGAATCAGAAATTCATCCACGGGCTCGTGCCGGTGGATTATCATCTGAAATACTTGAGTGTTACGGGTATTACAGTAGGGTTACTAAACCATACTATCCCAATATTTACCCGCTATTCATCGGACAATATACGTAAATTTCTGTGTAGTGAACTATGAACCCAAATCCTGAGCCACTCAATATCTCTGTGACACCTGTATCCCCGTGCTTCCGGGCTTACCTGCACCTGTGTCCCTCTAAATTAGATTATTCTCCATGAAGGGGTTTAGAGTTCAATCGATGTGGCAAGCGGTGCAAAAGTCCTGGCAGTCTTGGTTGGGTGCTATCACCTTTTATACTTGTATCCCCATTCCCATGAGTTGGGGGTTAGACTTTGAGCGCATTGCCCGTTGGGCACCTGTCGTTGGACTATTTATTGGCGTTCTATTAGCTATGCTAGACGCTCTTTTGCAACACTGGGGTATGCCCCACTTGACCCGAAGTGGGATTATCGTGGTGAGTTGGGTAGCACTAACCGGAGGATTGCATCTAGATGGCGTGATGGATACGGCAGATGGCTTAGGTGTACAAGATCCGAAGCGACGGCTGGAGGTGATGGCAGATAGCGTTACTGGGGCATTTGGGGCGATGGCGGCGATCGCGCTACTTTTACTAAAAATGGCGGCGCTTACGGATATTGAGACTCATCGCTGGTTGGCATTAATTACTGTAGCCGGATGGGGGCGCTGGGGACAAGTCGTGGCAATTTCGATGTATCCGTACCTCAAAGCCACAGGAAAAGGCGCATTTCATCAACAAGGGATTCGGGTGCCGATTGATAGTCTGTGGGGGGCATTTTTACTCCTAGGGGTATGTGGCTTACCCCTACTCATGAATATGAATAGAGATAGTCTGGAGTTAGCCGTTATTAGCGCCGGAGGAGGATGTGCGATCGCGCTTTTGACCGGCTTCTGGTTTTACCGCCAGTTGGGAGGACATACGGGGGATACTTATGGGGCGGTGGTGGAATGGACAGAAGCCTTATTGCTGTGTTTGCTGACAATAGTTGTCTAAGCTGGGCAACGTATTGGTGAAAGTAGGGGTACGGCAATGCCCATTGGTGTCAACTTAAGGTGAAGAGCGCTGAGATCGGGGGGTGTAGGGGCGGGTTTTACAGATAACCTTTTGCACCAAACTGATAACTTGACTAAACCCGCCCTTCAAAAGAGTTGGGGGAGTGTCAAACTGTTACTGTTCCCGGAAATGATTTATACTTAACCACAAAACCCCCTAAGACGAACAGCACAATCACAATCGTTCCGATTCCCAGAGGACTAGGAATCCAATACACCACCCCTAGGCGGTTAAGTTGACCCGGAATCAGAGTCCACACCAGCAGATGCCCATCCTCGTCAATCTGGGGCGTAATGGTATTATCCCCTACATCAAGAATGTTTGCTCCCCAAGGAGTCTGTAAACTAAACTGCAAATCCAACAGCGAACCCGGACTAACGATTACACTACCCTTTGCCGAAAGCACCGCTAGCGATCGCAAATCCAGCTCATAGTTTAACTGATTCCGTTGCACCACGAAAAATCTACGTTGCTCTAGGCTTAACCTCGAGTCAAGACTGGGTAAATCAACAGTTCCCCTATCCTTAGCCTTCCTAGCAGTTGGGTTCACTGGGTTGAAAAATTGGTTGAACTTGGTGGTCAATTCCTCCCCATTACTAAATGGAATTGTGACTACAAGTGTTTGCTGAGAACGGCGCGTCGTTTTTCCGTGGAGTTCCTTAGCACGTCGTTCAATACTTTTGAGCCATTCAGTCGCTTGAGCATTACTAAAACTTCTCAATTGTTCTCCCAAGCGGATTTGCTGCACGATCGCGCCGTGGTTTTCATCCAAGACGTTCACTAAAACATCATATTTAACGCAGCCAGACAGGAGTAATGATACCAGCAGGACAACCCCAAGCACCCGTAGGCGACTGAGAACCGAACCAACGACAGAAAATCCATTTATCAATCCTGGCTTCACCAACTTTACTCCTTTCTCTATTCTCGTATTTTTGCTGTATTCCTAGTAATACCAGTACAGTTATTATCGGAATTCACCACTATTTTAATTCATTCTTTTATTAGTGAAGTTTAGACTCAATTCCCAACGAAATCACATCTAAAGGATTCAATCAAAAATTTTGGTCAAACCACCGCTATCTGTGATATTAGTCTAAAGTCCAATTTTATTATTTATCCAGGCGGGTTCTGTTGATAGATTAAAGGTAATCGGTGTATCTTGACTGGACAAATAGTAAACCTCAGCCGCTTCAGCCTGCTGAGTAGCTTGGTTTAAAATCCGCTCCAGCAGAATGCGGCGAGGGTCCCGCGCTTGTACTGAAAGTCAAGCGTCGGAGGAATCGCCGCCAAGATAAGAAAAGGCGAAGCCATCCGCTTTATGAATGGTGGTGAGATATTTGCAGTGAGCATCAATCAATGAGAATCTCCCACTTTATGGAGTTGCCTTCCTACTCTTATATAATATGAGAAGTCTGGTAGTCAATTCGACTATGCTTTTTTTGGCGGGGCAAGACTTTGAAAAACTGCAAAGCCACCAGCACCAGATAAAGTGGATTGATTAATAGATAGCGCTTCCAGAGACGAACAGGTTCTTGCATAAATCGATAGAGCCATTCTAAACCGAAGGTTTGCATTAAAATTGGGGCTTCGTCAACTTGACCCGCGTGCATATCAAACGCCGCACCGACACAAAGTATAGGACAATCCAATCGATGACGATGGGTAAACGCCCACTCTTCCTGTTTTGGACATCCTAGTCCGACAAAAACGATACCCGCTCCTGATTGGCTAATGGTTTGGACGTACTCAGCATCTTCCTCTGGAGTTAATGCTCGAAATGGTGGAGAGATTGCGCCAGCGATTTTCAAGTTAGGGAATTTTTCGGTCAGATTGACTTGCAGTTGCCCTAAAATCGCTTCGGTTGAACCATAGAGAAAAATACTCACGCCTTCAGCCGCCGCTCGTTCGCACACCCTTAACATAAGTTCAGGTCCCCGGACGCGATCGCGCAGATATTTTTCTCCCGATTTGCGAAACAGATTCAGCGCCCAGCGTACAGGTTGACCGTCTGGGGTGACTACCGTAAAATTATTCAGGCGATAGCCATGACCTTGGGGGTCAAGATAACCGCGCATCATACTATGGACATCCGTTGCCGCTACTGTACACGATTGATGCTGTTTTGCGTTTTGAATAATCAGATCGGTACATTCCTCATAGCTTGTCCGATGAACACCAATTCCGATGACACTGGTTTGACTGGGAGACACTGGTAACGTTTGAGTATTCATTCCTATTTCCTCATAGCTGCCCAAACTGGGTTTCGCATTTTTATTTTTTATCGCCCGAAGTCCCAAAACCTTGTTTCTGTAGACCTGGAGTGAGCCAGACCGACGGTCAACGGTTTTTGGGTTTATCCTCATCGTCTCGCTAAGTCTGGGGAGTTAGGTGTTAACCTCTTTCGGGTTGGGGAATAAAATCCTTTATGGGAAGTAATTTACTTTGAATTGCTCAGTCATGTCAATAGTTCTACATAGATCTAAATGTCAATCCACCAAACGTAAAGACTCTTTACAAAGTTTTGTGAGGTCTCAACCGTTCCATAATCTGGCTGATCCAAGTTAACTTCCCCTTTTTGGGTGAGGGCGAGGCAGATGGCAGATGTCATAAGGGTTGTTGACACTCACCGCCCTATAAGGACGGTGATTCTTTCATCGTAGGGATTCCCATGAATTTACCCTCAGAAAGCATCTTGACCGTGTGTCCCACGGCTGCAAGTCCTCTTATACAGACTATTTGTGCGGCTGCTACATCTCT
>NZ_JAVKBY010000117.1:0-3489 GCF_040222985.1 Coleofasciculus sp. F4-SAH-05 | reverse complement strand
CTTAAATGCCCGACTCACTTGACTGACTGACACGCCATTTCCTATCAGCTCCAAGGCACGTATTCGTATGTGCAAGACTATAAGCGATCGCCATAGCTAGTAGACCTGATGAGAAGTTGTACATTCTTTATTCACGCCTTGTAACTAGACCAGCGCGAAGCGCTATAACTTCTTTGGGACGAGCTAAGAATCGAGAGCGCACGGCAGTTGAACATTCCTTGGCACATCTGGGACGTTGGCAAGGCAATCGCGCTCGCTATATCGGTTTACGCAAGAACCTGTTTGACTGGCGACGTACCGCCGTTGTTCACAACCTTCACGTTTTGGCTCGTGGCTTTGAGCGGAGGCTTACGCCGACAAATCTTATGACACCCAATCCGGGGAACACTACCACCAATCAATATCCATCACAACAATAAAATCGACGCGATCGCACTTATTCCTAATTTCTCTTTGATGATTAATGCTCCCAATGCCATCCGAAATGGTAGAGCAGGAGCTCCTATATCTATCGCAAAATTCTTAGCATATTCCTCTTCAAATTCTGACCATGGCATTAGATTTGCCATGATTACCCAACGGTAATATGCGTGATAACTTTCCCTCAAAGGGGAGTTCAAAGTTTTCTGGCTCCGTAGGCACTGAGTCTACTTTTCGGTACATCTACCTGATCGGGGGTGCAAGGATATGAAGGGATTTTACCAGATTTCCTTGTATTTGGACAACAGTCAATAGGGTTCTAAGCATTGCTAGCTAAGGGTTTTGGCTTTGTGCAGCAAGCCCTAGTTAGCCATACGTGAGATTATCCCATCATAACGACGGCAGTTAAGGAGTGTATTAGAGTTTTGTTATAATCATGCAATTTTGTTGGTTTAACGCTATAATGTCCATCCTTCGTTTCACGCAAGCTTCCATATCAGTGAAAAATGGTCAAGTGAGCACTGTGGAGAACAACCCAGTCAACACTACCCACATTGTCATTCTCGGAAAAATATATAAGTCCTTTTTCCGAGTTAGTTACTATTCCAATAATAGTCGCTTCGTTTTCAAATTAGATGGCAACCAAAAAGCTGCCCTCTTACAATTTGGTTTGCCAGATTTGACATCTGGTAATACCAGTGCTGGGTCTTACGTTGTCAAGATTTTTGCCGATGGTGAACTGCTTTGGGCAGGGGAATGCCAGCGAAGTCAAGGTCGTCAAATTATATCAGTCCCAGTCGACATTCCCGGAGCCACAGCGTTGACGATTGAAGTGACCAGCAACGGGAACAACGATAAGGCATTATATTTCACTGAAGCTCAGTTATTCAGAGATTCTTGATTGTCTCACCCCATTCTTTTATAAGACTAAAGTTCTACTCGATCTAGAGCGCCAGTCCACTAATAGTAAAGAGCCTGATTTTCCGTTCAGGATGAGCGCCAGAATGACCGTTTTGCGTTATAGCTGGGATTACTGGACCGGTGTTCTAGGGATGGAATAAGGCTTTAGTCTTGGTGTAGTACATCTGCACAAGGGGGCTTCAGACTAAAAAAAGGCTCTTGCGTTTCAACAAGAGCCTTCAAGCCAATTAAGTTTTAGTGGATGAAATGAACCAATCTAGTCAAGATCACCCATAAACAATACTGGCTCACTCTCACGGTCAATACCTTTTTCAAATCCAGCAACAGCCGCACGAGCGCGACCGGCATGCCAGAGGTGACCGATCAAGAAGAAGAATCCTAAGATAAAGTGAGCCGAAGCCAACCATGCACGGGGGTTAACGTAGTTAAACCCGTTCATTTCTGTGATGATGCCACCAACGGAGTTGATGGAACCGTTCGGTGCATGGGTCATGTATTCAGCCGCACGGCGCAGTTGCCAAGGCTGAATATCATTTCTCAGCTTGTCTACATCCAGTCCGTTAGAACCACGTAGCGGCTCTAACCAAGGACCTTGGAAATCCCAGAAGCGCATGGTTTCACCACCGAAGATGATTTCTCCAGTCGGAGAGCGCATCAGGTATTTACCTAGACCCGTCGGACCTTGAGCAGAAGCAATATTTGCCCCTAACCGTTGGTCACGCGCTAAGAAGACGAAGGACTGAGCCTGAGACGCTTCAGCGTTAGTTGGACCATAAAATTCGCTGGGATAAGCGGTGTTATTGAACCAAACAAACGAAGCGGCGATAAAGCCCATCAGGGACAACGCACCTAAGCTGTAGGAGAGATAGGCTTCTCCAGACCAGATAAAGGCGCGACGTGCCCAACCGAAGGGCTTAGTGAGAATGTGGAAGATACCGCCAGAAATACAGATCAGACCGATCCATATATGTCCGCCGATAATATCTTCCATGTTGTTGACGCCGATGAGCCAACCTTCTCCACCAAAGGGAGAGGTGGTTAGATAACCGAAGATCACCGCTGGGTTCAGCGTTGGGTTGGTGATGATCCGCACGTCACCACCGCCGGGTGCCCAAGAATCATAAACACCCCCCACAAACATGGCTTTGATTACGAGCAGTAAAGCACCTAGACCTAAAACAATCAGGTGGAACCCGATGATTGTGGTCATCTTGTTCTTATCTTTCCAGTCGTAACCAAAGAAGGCGGAGTACTCTTCTAAGGTTTCTGGACCGCGAACGGCGTGATAGATACCGCCCAAACCCAGAACGGCAGAGGAAATGATATGCAGCACCCCGACGACAAAGTAAGGGAATGTGTCAATCACTTCACCACCGGGACCTACACCCCAACCCAGAGTAGCTAGGTGAGGTAAAAGAATTGCGCCCTGTTCATACATGGGCTTTTCGGGAATAAAGTGGGCAACTTCAAATAAAGTCATTGCCCCAGCCCAGAAGACAATTAGTCCAGCATGGGCAACATGAGCCCCCAGTAATTTACCGGAGAGATTGATCAAACGGGCATTACCCGCCCACCAGGCAAAACCTGATGATTGTTGGTCGCGGTTTCCCGCCACCATGGAACTACTAGAGAGCGTTACCACGGGGTAGTACCTCCTCAGGGAATACAAACTTCTGGTGTGGTTGGTCTTGAGGCGCCAGCCAAGCCCGGACTCCTTCGTTGAGCAGAATGTTCTTGGTGTAGAATGTCTCAAATTCGGGGTCTTCCGCCGCCCGGATTTCCTGGGAAACGAAGTCATAAGCCCGCAGGTTTACCGCTAAGCCAATCACACCCACTGAACTCATCCACAAGCCTGTCACGGGGACAAACAGCATGAAGAAGTGCAGCCAGCGCTTGTTGGAAAACGCAATCCCGAAAATCTGAGACCAGAAACGGTTCGCCGTCACCATGGAATAGGTTTCTTCGGCTTGGGTGGGGTTAAACGCCCGGAAGGTGTTTGACCCTTCCCCATCTTCAAACAAGGTGTTTTCTACGGTTGCACCGTGAATGGCACACAGCAGCGCTCCACCTAAGATACCTGCCACTCCCATCATGTGGAAGGGGTTCAGTGTCCAGTTGTGGAACCCTTGGAAGAACAGCAAGAAGCGG
>NZ_JAVKBY010000110.1:0-2966 GCF_040222985.1 Coleofasciculus sp. F4-SAH-05 | reverse complement strand
CGGCTGAATTTTTTTTCTCTCGTGTCAATCCCGCCTTAAATCTCCTCGGTCATCACTGGGATCATTGGGCATTTGCGGTGTTACGGCTGGATTGTCTACGGTTTCCTCAGCATCGCGATCGGCAATATAACCGGGTTTCATGGCTAAATCCTTTGGGTCAACGGTTGGAGTTTGCTCTGGAGCCTTTTCCTGTTCCGGCGATGTGTTATTTGGGTCTGAACTCATTACAGCCTAATCGTTTCAACAGCTTTACCTTAACCCTTTCATCGGCAAAACTGTACTATCGCAAGGCAGAAATTCTACCTTCTTGCACTAGAAACCGGGTTTCTCGTGAGGATAACAACTCCATATCAACCTTTCATCCCCAGAAACCCGGTTTCTTGACCGATGTCCTACACGCCAAAGTGCAAAGAGCATAACACAGGTGTCAGAATAGACTCCAACTCTGATTACCCCCCATGTAGTTGAAGAGAATAAAAGGAAACCCCACAAGATAGTGGGCAACTACAGGACCAGAAATACTTCTGAACTTCCAGTAATTTTTTCCCCATAGCCAGCCCAACAGCCAAGTTCCAGCAACGATTAAAACACTACGAAAGTAAATGTGAGAGAACGCAAAAAGACTGGCAGAGCAAAGTATCACAGCTCTCTCATGAGAGCCAATTATTTTTTCTAACATCAGGAAAGCGAATCCTCTCCATACCAGCTCTTGAAATACCGACATGCCAAAATACCAGCCATAGTAACCGAACTCTAGATACAGAGAACGAGGGTAACCTAAAAACCAAGGGAGCAAAGCCAAAAATATCCAACCTAACAGAAGTAGGGACAAAGTAGAGGGCAGTATCTCACGTACTGATGAAAGCTCTAGCGAAAGCCCTAGTTTATGTGGAGCAACTCTGTTTATAGACACATAGCTTATCATGACGACTGTTGGAAAGCCGCCTAGGGTGAGAAAGAAAAACTGTCTGGTCAAAAAATCTGAATAGAGCAGCAGAGAGGGCATGACAAAAGCAATGACCAATAGCCAGATTTCTGGTTTTAATACTTTTATTTGTTGTAGCCATCTGAGTTTAAACACAATTAATCCCTCCAGCTAGCGATAGTATTTAAAAAGCCGTATTGAAACAAATTACCTCCTGTGAGCCTTCATCTATCCTTCTCCACCCCTTGCTCTGATACCAGTCGCTTCGGCGATTGGCGCTCAACGGGTTTGTCGGTGGAGTTTTTTATTGGGGATCGATATCGCTCCATAGAACCAGGTACAGCCCAAACTAGAACCCTATTTAATTCTGACGCCGAGCATTTAACAACCATCAATCCAAAACCTGATCACAACAGCGGGAGGTACAGGCGCATCCAAGCCGTACCGATATAGGACAAGAAAACCATACCGTTTTTCAACTCTCCCGCTCTGACTACAACCAGAAGCGGAGTTTCTTATACCAAGGAGTAAAAAGCGTGACGAATGTAACTGAAGGATTAAGGCGCTCCGTGGTGGTGTTCTCCAAGAACTACCTACCCATCAGTCGAGTCAATATGAAGCGGGCGGGTATCTTTGCTCCCCCCAGCTTCCCCAGCTTCCCCTGCACCCTACCCCCCCACAAAACTTATTCAGCAGACCCGAAGTAAATCAATCTAACTCCCCCATCTCCCTCATCCTCCCCACCTCCCCCATCCTCCCTAATCTCTCACCTCGCGCACGGTTATTGAAAAGCCATCTCCCAACTTAACGGCAATCAAGTCATAGCATTTCTTTCCCGTATCCGTTTCCCAACCCAATTCTTGTTCGAGTGGTTCTCCGGTTTCCACCACCTGCACGAACTTTTCAAGCAATCCTGGGGCGAGTCGATTCAGCAGTTTCTTTTGCCCTGCCTTACTCGTAAGTTCTTCTCGTTTTTTCCCCAACAGTTTGGCAAAGATGGGATTAACTAATAGATAGCGAAAGTCCTCGATTTCTCCGGTGACTAACTCCCTCACCGCTTGCATGGCGGCAATTCCATCTCTAGAACTGTTCAACAAACTGGTGAGTAGGGCGTGAGATTGGTAGAGAATTTCTGCGGTTTGTTGATGTTTCTCGATTTGTTGTCGGAGTTTGTGTTTTTGTTGTTGCAGCGTGAGGTGAGTTTGGATGCGGGCGATGACTTCTTCGGGTTGGAAGGGTTTGGTGATGTAATCCACTCCCCCAACTTGAAAGGCTTTAACTTTATCAAATACTTCGTTTAATGCACTGAGGAAGATAATGGGAATGTCTGAAGTTTCTTCGTCGGCTTTCAGAGTTGAGCAGACTTGATAGCCATCAATATCGGGCATTTTAATATCCAGTAAGATGATATCAGGGGGGTGATTGCGGACGGTTCTTAATGCCATCGTGCCCTTGGTGACGCTGCGGACTTTGTACCCCTGTTTGGTCAAGATGTCGTTTAAAAAATGCAGGTTTTCGACGAGCTCGTCAACAATTAAGATATTGCCTTTGGGGTCTTCAATGTGGTAATTATTGCTTTGTTCGATTTCCTCAGAGGTGAGAGTGGGGGTGGCGCTTCGTTCTAAGAGTAAACAGCGGAAGTTATTTTTTGTGACTTTTTCGTCGAGTAAGTCTGAAAGACGTTTCCATAATAGGGATGCTAAGTCTTTAATATGCCCCACGCTCATGTGTAAGCGATCGGCGACGGTGCTGTAGGTTTCGTCGTCCCAAGCGGCTTTGAGGATTTCTTTTTCTGGTGGGGTGAGTTGTTTATCTGTCTTGGCTTGGAGAGCCGATTCTACAAATTCCAGGGCTTCTTTAAGGGTCATGGGTAGTTACGATGTCATTTTGCAATGTTTTTTGGTTCTTCAGTACTTATTATGCTAAATTGTTAGTTAAAATATTCAAAGCCTTTATATAACAAAAGGTTTGGGCGTTATCTGGATGTTTTTCTCAATTTTGAATAGCTGAGGCGCTACAATTATTATGGGGCTTGGTTTTT
>NZ_JAVKBY010000108.1:0-2942 GCF_040222985.1 Coleofasciculus sp. F4-SAH-05 | reverse complement strand
CGGCTGAATTTTTTTTCTCTCGTGTCAATCCCGCCTTAAATCTCCTCGGTCATCACTGGGATCATTGGGCATTTGCGGTGTTACGGCTGGATTGTCTACGGTTTCCTCAGCATCGCGATCGGCAATATAACCGGGTTTCATTGCTAAATCCTTGGGGTCAACGGTTGGAGTTTGCTCTGGAGCCTTTTCCTGTTCCGGTGATGTGTTATTTGGGTCTGAACTCATTACAGCCTAATCGTTTCAACAGCTTTACATTAACCTCTTCATCGGCAAAACTGTACTATCGCAAGGCAGAAATTCTACCTTTTTGCACTAGAAACTATCAACCGGATCAGCGTCTCGCAGTTTCTGCATCGCAATTGTCCCAGAAATTAAACACATTAACGTGGTTAAGCCAAGAACAAAGATAGCACGGCTCAGGTTCATCGCAATCGGTAAAAGCGTTGCACTTTTGACTAGACTATAGAGACCTAAAGAAATAGCAAGACCTGGAATATAACCAAAACTGGCTAAAATCAAAGCTTCTTGAAAAACCACCTTTAATAAATAGTTGTGGGTATAACCGATCGCTTTGAGTGTGGCGTATTCTGAAAGGTGGTCTGAGACATCCGCATAAAGGATTTGATAGACAATGACTGTGCCAACGGTAAATCCGACGACTGCACCCAGATCGAAAATAAAGCCAATAGCTGTACTGGTATTCCAATAGTTTTTTTCAAAGTCAATATATTCTTGCTTGGAGAAAACTTTAATGCCATCAGTTAAACTACTTTTTAAGTGATTTAACACACGGTTTTGATTGGCATTAGGTTTCAGTTTGATTAAGCCAATATCAATTAATCCGTCTGAGCGATTGTTAAAAACTCGTAAGAAGGTGTAGTCACTCATAATTAAGTTGCCGTCAGTACCAAAGGATGTGCCGAGTTGGAATAACCCGCTAATTTTTAGGCGATGACCCCTGACTTCAGCGATGACGGTTTCTCCCTGATTGAATTCCTCGGCAATGGGTCCAAATTCGGGTCGAGAGGCTTGATCGAATAAGGCAACATCTTCTCGTTTAATTTGCTCAATATTCTGTTGCACTCCAGGTAAATTCAACACCTGATCCGTGGGATTGATACCAATGACAAAGATGAGACGGGCGCGACGAGTTTTGAGGTTTTTCCAGACAGCAAAATCGACATAAACAGAACTAACTGACTTGACGCCAGCATATCCTAAGGCTTTATATAAGTGGCGTTGGGAGAAGCTTTCCATGGCAATGGATGCGGTGGAGAGGGGACTGAGCAAGATAATGTCAGCTTCTAAACTCCGATGCAGGCGCACCGCACTGTCAAAAAGGGCATCCCGCAGTCCAAGTTGCAGAAACATTAACATCACGGCGAAGCCAATTCCCATGAGTGCGACGAAGAATCGCATCTTTTTATAGGTGAGTTGCAACCAAGGGAGAGGGATTTTCAGAATCATTCTCAATATCTGGAGCGTCGGGGAATGTCGGAATGGCTTGATGAATGTGGACTTGTGGCAACATTCTTAGTCCAGCATGGCGGAATATGAAGATGGTGTAAAGCTGAGTATAAAGATTGTGTCAGACTGTTCAGTTACTTTACCTTATGAATCGCTCACGTCTCACCGTGAAGCCCAAACAATCAAGCATAAGTTGTGGTCAGGCTTTTTGGCTATGTTTTAAAATAAGTTTACATATATTAATTTTTAGATGAAAAATAGGTTGATTTTTATCAAATTATTCGGGTGTAACGTTACATTATGCAACCTTTACAGTTAATAGGCGTTTACATCCATAAGTGTAAATAAAATGTAACTTGATAAAGATTCTGTAAAGACGATTGCTTTTTCTTGAATCTGTCTTTAAATTGACCCTGTGGTTACTCAGTCAAGACGAAAATTGTTCTGAATAAGCATTTTTACTTATTCAGTATAAATAAAAGGAGGAATCAACGGTGATCGCTGGCTACTAGGAGTTCCTCCAGAGAAAGTGCAGGGTCAGTTGCCGCTACCACCTTTACCACCTTTGCCTGTCCCCCCCTCTTTTGATGGGAAGACGTGTACTAATACTGATCTACTTGCTGCTATTATCTATTGTGGTTTTGAGGAAGTAGAATTTTTTGCAGTTGATGACGACGACAATTTTCTGACGGACGGTGATGGCAATAAAATTCTGGTAGCTACATTACACAGTGAAACTCACATTGTTCATACACCTGTTCCCGAACCAGCAACGATTCTTGGCTCCACTCTAGCCCTGGGATTGGGGGCATTTTTCAAACGGAAAAAACAGCAGAAAGATTGAGCGATAGGGCTAAACTATCCTGAACCGGGGTTTTCATGAAGATAGATTATCTCGGTTCTATTAACTCCAAAGACGGCATCGTCAGAACTCAGGGATATTTTATGCTGCAAACGTTAACAAAACCCAGAACCAATAGAATTCCTTCATTAAATTCTCTTCGCCAATCTCTCTTTAGTATTTCCCCAGCGGAAGCGACATTTGCCCGTCGTGGATTTCAATGTAACGAGGCTCAAACCCAGCAACGGTTAGAACAAGTGGGTCATACGTTCTTGCAAGGCTATCATGGCGCGATCGCATACGACTGTTCTACCCCTCTTATCGCCCAACTCAACACCGTTTCCCCTGAATGGCGTGGGTTTGCGTTTGAAGGAGCGGCGATGGGTTTGGCGCTGCTGGATGGGCTAATTCCTTGGAAAGGGAATCGCGTGTCAACGTTTCTGGGCAATGCCGGGGCAAATCATACCTATAGCGCTTCGCGCTGGTCTAGTTCCAAGGCGTGAATAAAGAATGTACAACTTCTCATCAGGTCTACTAGCTATGGCGATCGCTTATAGTCTTGCACATACGAATACGTGCCTTGGAGCTGATAGGAAATGGCGTGTCAGTCAGTCAAGTGAGTCGGGCATTTAAG
>NZ_JAVKBY010000107.1:0-12221 GCF_040222985.1 Coleofasciculus sp. F4-SAH-05 | reverse complement strand
AATGTTTATTCCGTAACATGGAATTAGATCTTCATGAGTTTTGATGGTTTTTTGGTCTTCTTCCTTGTCCACTTTCCCTCCAGGTCTTCCAAGTCTTACCTCCATTATACCGTCAATGTAAAAAACCTACCCTTGTGAGGGTCGGGAGAGGGGCTTCTGGTGAGGGGTTGAGCTTAAGTTGACACCAATAGATACTATCGTGCCCCTACCCAATCAATTATCCCTGCCTTGGGTTGAAACTGTTGCTGCCCGATTGGATAAGAGTTTTAGTCCATTTTAATGGACTTGAGCTATTAGCCCGGAGTTTGAACTCCGGGCAGGTGTAGGGACTGAATGCTATATTCAGCGTATCAGCGCCTATCTTTTAAGGTGGGATTATGACTCAAGAACTAATCGACCTCAGAACTAGCATCGTAGAAGGACGATATACAGATGCTTTGGCGATTGTAGATGAGCTAGAGGGGATGAGTAAACAAGCAATCCTCCGTAACATTGAATCGTTTCTCGTCAGGTTGTTGCTTCACTTGATTAAAAACCAAATTGAGCAGCGTTTAACCAATTCCTGGGTCGCTTCAATTTCCGATTCTATTCGACAAATTAAAAAATTAAATCTCAAAGCGAATAAAACATCTTACTACATCAAACAAGATGAATGGGAGCCTTTTTTAGAAGAGGCAATTGAGGCGGCAATTCGTCCGGCGAGTGTGGAAGTTATGGAGGGTGCTTATAATTCCTTTCAACTCTCAGAATTGGTGGATAGAACACAGATAATTATCACGGCTCAGAGGTTGCTAGATTTAAATTATGAACATTCGGCAAAAATGTTACCAGCAATTATTGATGATAATTTAGTATCGAACCTCAACAGCCAAATTTTCAGACATCAATTCCATCCCATAATTCAGAGATAGGGAACGTTTGCCCTGCGTTCACATGACGAAGGGAATCCTTCAAATCTGCTAGAATTTGCTCATTAGGTTCTGCTTCATCAATTTGTCCAAGCTCATTGGCAAAAGCTTGCAAGGATTTCAGAAGCTCTTCCCAAACATTCAGAGGAACTAATACGCCCGTTGTTTCACCATGAGCATTGGTGACATATTGCACCAGCTCACGAACCTCCGCAATCGTCATTTCACTATCCTCACCGCTACACATAAATGATAGCAATCTGGTTCTCCTGTGCGGTACAACTAAAAAACTCCCATACCTGGAGACAGACCCCTCCCTGACCCTCCCCTTACCAAGGGGAGGGAATAACGGAACATAACTTGAAAGCCTGTTCTTTGAGTTCTTGTAACGACATGGGAATGACTCCAGCTTTCTACAGATGCCAGTCATTATATAGCGATTTCCAGTCTGATGCGGTACTTCGGTAAGGGCGCAAGCCTAGATTCCCTACATTCAGGTGTACGGGTTTTGTTGATCAATTATCGACTCTTAAGGGGGGTCTTACGTAGTTAGTGTGCTAAATTGTTAGTTTAATTTGCCAGAATATTGGACAGCAATAGCTTTAACTATTTTTACCCGGATTTAAATTTGTTTTGAAGTAGTTAAAAGCTACAGTCTTTATTTGGCAAGCTTTCTGGTTCATAAAAGCTGATATTTTAGCACACTAAGTCCGGAATACCCGATTTAGTCTGAAGTAATGCCAACCACTCCTGTATTGATGTAGGTCGATCCTCTGGTTTTACCTCCATCCCCTTGAGAATCGCCTGATTTACCCGATCGCTGATAGTTGAATTAATCTCCTTTGGCTTCAAAAACGACATATTAATAGCCCTGAGTGGAGCAATCGTTGGCGCTTCTCCAGTTAGCAGCGAATACAGTGTCGCGGCTAAAGCATAAACATCAGTGTAAGCCCCCCGTTTTGACCGCTTGTCGTACTGTTCAATCGGAGCAAAACCATCGGAAACCATTTGAGTATGCGTCTGGGTCAAATTCGGGGTAAAGTCACGGGCAATACCAAAATCAATTAACACTGCCTCCAATTTACCAGAACGCAACATAATATTTTGGGGCTTCACATCTCGGTGCAACAAGCCGTTATTATGAACAACCGTTAGCGCCTCACCCATCTGTTGAATATAACGCAATGCTTCGGCTTCCGTTAAAGCACCTTGATTTTCAATTCGACTGGCTAAATCTTCTCCGTCAATGTATTCCATCACCATGCACCATAGTTCCCCCTCTTGGATGACTTCATCAACCCGTACAATATGGGGATGAGAGCATTTAGCTAACCGTAGCGCCTCATTCAGAAAATCTTGCTGAAATTTGGCAAAATCGGGGCGGCGTTGCACATTGTCATTTAGGGTTTTGATGACAATCATTTGCCCGTTATTATCCCAGGCGCGATAGGTGATACCAAAGCCACCTTCACCTAGTTTTTGCTCAATCGTGTACTTACCGCCCTGCAACCTCTCTCCTGATGCCCAAGCCATAACTCATGAATGTGAGACACTTGCCTTGATTTTGGCACAGCTTCGAGTTGGTAGATAGAGAGTTATTGGAGGTTGGGTAGAACGTAAGTGTTACCTAACGCCATTGCTAGCCTTTTGGGTTACTCTCCGAGAAGGCGAGAGCCTACGTTCCAAGGGTCCAACCTACTTACTCTCCTGTTGTGAATACTGATCGAGAAGAGTTTGAATCAAGCCGGGGGAGGCGCGGAAATTAGTCGCCGTGAGTTTCGCGATCGCCTCAGCGAAGTTGAGTAAACCCAGAGAAGCTGCTTCATCTAAAATACCTAACGTACCGATAATGGGAATGAACGTATCACAGATAACGATCATTAATCAGGTAGTGACATTCTTGGTTCTTAACTGACGCAGGGTTTGGCGATCGCTTTCTAAATCGTCTGGGTTGTAGTGAAGGTAAGCCTGGTGGGTTTTGAGAAATTCATCAACTTACTGTAATCTCTCCATATCTCGTTAGCAACGGGTGATTGTTTGGTTCGACCAGCGTTTGATCGGAAGTTTAACCAGTCTGTCTTTGTGAGCTGCTTGCTTTTTTTGCAAATCATTAAAAATAGCTTTCAAATCATATTGAAATGAGCGAGCATATTCTTCTCGATATTGGTGAATTTCTTCCAGAATTTCATTTTTGTACATACCTAAATCTCCTCCTCATATCCGATCAGCTCATACGGTGTGCAAATGATGGGTAAAACATACCCAAGTTGAGAACTAATTTGTGATAGCTTGCGCTGAATTTTAGCATTTGCCATGTGCTTACAGTTCCATGTTAACAGATAGTCCAATCCATAAACTGTTGCCAATGCTATATGTAGCGCATCATTTGATGCCTTTGATGGAAGATTACTTTGGTTGAGGAATGCTTGGGCAAGCTCTAGAGCCTCTTCTGTCAGTTCAAGAAGCATTAACGATTGTAACAAATTTAACCTTCGAGGGGCGATCTCCTGATCTCCCCTAGCTGCCTCATCCTCAACTACTTCTGAAGCATAAAGAACGAATGAACCCCTAAAATCATTCCACCAGTCTTGTGTAATTTTGATGTTGGCTGCAAGAATCAGGTTATCCGTTGGTCTAGCCGTTAAGTGTCCCAAAATGCTAGTTTCAATATATACGGTTTCGCTCACGGCAATCTATAAAATTGATTGACTCCTTATCCTACCGCGTTTTATCTTTGTTTCGAGGGTGTTGGGTTTTCTTTCGTCAACCCGACCGACAAAGGTGACGCGATCGCTCTCCCTTCATCCTCTACCTTTCCCTCAAATCTGCAAATCCCGCCGAGGATTAAACCGTTCAATTTCTAACAATTTCTGATACAGTTCTCGCGCTTCTGGAATTGGCGTTTTTGGCACCACAATTTGAATTTCAACTAACTGATCACCCCGTTCCCCTTCTCTCGGATACCCCTTATTCGCGAGGCGTAATCGTTGACCGGATTGCACCCCCGCCGGAATATTCATTTTCACTCGCCCATCCAGAGTTGGTACGTCTACAGGCATTCCTAATACGGCTTCGGCTGCTGTCACAGGTAACTGGCAAATAATATCTGACCCTTTCAACTTAAAAAATGGATGGGGCGCAACTGTAATAATTAAAAATAAATCTCCACCAGCGATTCCTTGACCCTTGAGGCGCACTCGCTGATTTGTGACCATATTTCCGGGTAATTCAACTTCTAAGGATCGACCATCTTCGAGGCGGATTCGCTCAATTCCTCCGGTATATGCTTTTTCTAACGGCAATGTTAATCGCGCCTCTACATTTTTCGGCTGGGCGCTGGAATTAGCTCTATAAGCTGTTTTCCGGGTTCCAGGGCGAAACGAATCTGAGGACTCAACTCGCCTCCCTGTCCGTTCCGTTCCCATGCCAGGACGAGGCGGACGGCGTCCTAGAAGTTGTTCAACAAAGCTGTTAAAATCGCCAAACTCACTATAGTCCACTTCTTGGCTAGAAGTACGCCCCCGACCATTATGGGAGAAGGTGGTTCTCACTGGACTGGTTTTCGCCGCCTTACGGGTAAATCCTTTCTTCTTAAAGAAGTTGCCAACCTGATCATACTGCGATCGCCGACTGGGATCAGACAGAACTTCGTTGGCTTCGTTAATATCCTTAAACCGTTCCTCAGCCTGTTTATCCTCTGGATTCACATCCGGGTGATATTTACGGGCGAGTCGCCGAAATGCCTTTTTTATCTCATCATTGGATGCATCGGGGGTAACTCCTAAAATCTCGTAATAATTCCGAAAGTTTTGCATTGTCAGTCATTTGTCATTTGTCATTTGTCATTTGTCATTTGTCATTTGTCATTCGTCATTTGTCATTCGTCATTTGTCCAATGGGTCTCGCCGTCAAAACTTAGTCGGGGCGGGTTTTGCAGTCAAGCTAGGGACAACAATCAATATTAGTCCCTAAACCCGCCCCTACACAATCACGCGCCATGCACTCTTTCCGAAGTGAAGGGTCAACACTATTTAAAACCAATCATCATCCTCTTCATCCCAATCATTTTCTAAGGGGGCGGAACGGACATCGCGACGGGAATAGGTTTTCTCTATATCGCGATCGCGTCGGCGACTGGATCGACCTGTCCCTACACCATAATTGTATGGGTCACGGGATTCACGGGGTTCACGCCGTTTGGGTTCCCAATAGGCGTCCTCTTCGTCTTCTCCAGTGAAGACACGACGAATTGAGCCAAAAAAGTCATCATCCTCATCTTCGGCGTAAGCTAACCGTACCTCCCGTTTGAGTTCATAGATGGTATCTTGTAAATCCGATTGCGCCCGGTCAATCCCCCGGTCATCATTTTGCGCGATCGCGTCTCGTAGTTCCAGCACCAACGCTTCAATCCGCCGCCGATACGCACTGGCAAATTGGGTGCCAAAATCCAGCGTAATTTCTTTGAGTTGACGTTCCGCATCCGTCGCCATGGTTTCGGCGCGATTGCGCTTCTCTACCCGTTCCCGCCGTTGACGATCCAGTTGGGCATTTTCCTCGGCGTCGCGAATCATCTGTTGCACTTGCGACTCATTTAGGGTCGATGCGCCTTGGATTGTCACACTTTGCTCCCGCCCCGTAGTTTTATCCAAGGCGGTTACCTGTAAAATCCCATTGGCGTCAATATCAAACGCCACTTGCACTTGGGGAACACCGCGAGGCGCAGGCGGAATCCCGGTCAGCTTAAATCGTCCCAGGGATTTGTTATCATTTGCCATTTCCCGTTCCCCTTGCAGGACATGAATTTCTACGAGGGTTTGATTATTTTCGCTGGTAGAAAAGATATCGGATCGCCGCACCGGGATAGTCGTATTCCGGGGGATCAACTTTTTCATCACCCCACCAATGGTTTCCAATCCCATCGATAACGGCGTCACATCCAGCAACAGCACATCCTTGACCTCATTACTCAGGATACCCGCTTGAATTGCCGCCCCAACCGCTACCACTTCATCAGGATTCACATTTTGATTCGGTTCTTTGTCAATTAAACTCCGCACCAATTGCAGAACTAAGGGAATGCGAGTCGAACCCCCAACCAAAACCACCTCATCAATTTGTACAGGCGTCAATCCCGCATCTTTGAAGGCGCGTTTTAGGGGACGACGCAAACGACTCACTAATTCTCCACACAATCCCTCAAACTGGGGACGAGTCAGTCGGGTTTCCAGATGCTTAGGTCCCTCAGGGGTGGCGGTGATAAAGGGTAAATTAATCTCCGTCACTCCCACCCCGGAAAGCTCAATCTTGGCTTTTTCCGCAGCTTCCATCAATCGCTGGAGGGCTTGGCGATCGCGGCGTAAATCCACCCCTTCAGCTTCCAGGAACTGTTCGGCTAGCCAATCCACAATTTTGCGGTCAAAATCATTTCCCCCCAATTGGGTATCCCCACTGGTGGCTTTCACCTCAAAAACACCATCTCCCACATCTAGAATCGAGACATCAAACGTACCACCGCCCAAATCAAAGACTAAAATCGTCTGACTGTCTTCCCGATCCAACCCATACGCCAAGGATGCGGCTGTGGGTTCATTGAGAATTCGCAACACCTCCAAACCCGCAATCCGCCCCGCATCTCGCGTCGCCTGTCGTTGGGAATCATTAAAATAGGCGGGAACCGTAATCACCGCCCCCGTCACCTCTTCACCCAGATAGCGAGTCGCCTCATCCGCTAACTTCCGCAGTACCATCGCCGAAATCTCTTCCGGAAAAAATTCCTGCTTCAGGCGGGGACAGCGAATTTTAATCGCGTCTTCTGGATCACGGCGAATCGTATAGGGAACGCGCTTAGACTCAGGATTGAGTTCACTATATCGACGCCCCACAAAGCGTTTAATTCCATAAAACGTATTTTGGGGATTGAGAACCCCTTGGCGGCGTGCCATTTGTCCGACTAAGCGTTCCCCCTCCTTACTAAACGCCACCACAGAAGGGGTTGTCCGCATACCTTCTGCATTAGCAATGACAACCGGCTTGCCACCCTCCATGACGGCTACCACAGAGTTTGTTGTCCCTAGGTCAATGCCGACTACCTTGCCCATGCGTACTTTTGTCTCCTCTCGCTGTTAATGCCAAATCGCTATATACAATAACTTTAGAGATTTTAATGGATACTTGACCAGAGGCAGTGCGATCGCTGGTCATTTTACCCATTGTATCGTGAGGAAGACGGGGAGCGGAGGGGTTCCAAGGGCAGGGGGAGCAATGTAGAAACTAGGCATGCCTAGTCTGGGAGCAGGGCAAGATACAAAACCGCAATAAACATTGGGTATCGCTGACGCTCCACCCAACCTACGATAGGTCTATCATAACCAAGGCGCGATCGCGTCGCTTTTCACTAGAATTGAGTAATAAATTGCTGTCTCACCTTGCAGGCACTCCAAATGGTACAAGCACTCTCCCAACCCCTAACATTACCAGAGTTTCTGCAACTGCCAGAAACCAAACCCGCCAGTGAATATATCAATGGAGAAATCATACAAAAGCCTATGCCCAAGGGACGACATAGCCGCTTGCAAGGAAAATTCTGCGCCACTATCAATCAAGTTGCAGAGGAGGCAAAAATCGCCTATGCTTTTCCAGAATTAAGATGTAGTTTTGGTGTACGATCCATCGTTCCAGATGTTGCAGTTTTTCAGTGGGAACGTATCCCTTTCACTGCTGAAGGTAACGTTCCCGATAACTTTGACCTTCCCCCAGATTGGACTATAGAAATTATTTCCCCCGAACAACGACCCAACAAAGTGTTGGGAAATATCCTTTATTGTCTAGAATATGGGAGTCGCTTAGGTTGGTTTGTTGACCCAGACGATCTCAGCATTTTGTGCCTACAACCGCAGCAGCCACCTGTATTATGTCAGGGAGAACAAGCCCTTCCAGTTTTGCCCGATCTAAAATTAACCCTCACCGTCAACCAGGTGTTTGATTGGTTAAAAATGGGGTAATCCGTTTTGATTCATAGACGATGGTGATAGCTTTGTAGCGTTGTAGCATTGTAGGTTGGGTTGAGGCACGAAACCCAACATTCCATCATGCCATAAACTTTGCTATGCCATTGGTGGTGCTCTGTTTAAAGATCTTAAACTAATACCCAAAATGATCCGGCTGTTTATTCCCTTAAGATGAATGCCACTGACTGGTATGTTGGTGGGCAATGCCCACCCTACGGTATATCAAAGGTTTCGGTGATTCCCTAATGCAAATTTTCAGTGCCATTCCCCTTAATATAGATACAAGCCAAATCAAGCTGACCCATGGATGGGATCAATAACAATGGTTGCGATCGCAAAAAAAATCCTGCCCTTCGAGGAATTTCTCAACTGGGATGACGGCTCCGGTAGGTCATTCGAGCTTTTCCAAGGAGTTGCTATGCCCCTCAGTGAACCCACAGCCAAACATGAAGACGTTGTTGATGGGCTTTGTCGTCTCCTGAACAACCACTGCCAAGGCTTGAATCTGCCTTATATTCCCCGTCAGAGCAAACAAGTCCAGTTGAATAACGTCCCCGGTGAAAATGAGTCCAGTCGTAAAGCTGATATTGTCGTATTCACCAAAGAAGAATGGCAAAGAATGCGTCAAACTTCAGCATCTGCGGCAGCATACATACCACCGCCTCTTGTGATTGAAGTTGTCAGCACTAATTGGCGGGACGATTACCGGATTAAATTAAATGAATACGAAACACTAGGAATTCTGGAATACTGGATTGTTGATTATGCCGGATTGGGAGGAATTCAATATATTGGATCTCCTAAACAACCCACTGTAACTATCAATCGTTTAATTGACGATGAATACCAGGCAGTACGATATCAAGGAGACGTGAAAATTATGTCTCCCCTGTTTCCTCGGTTAGAACTAACAACGCTTCAAATTGTGGCTATGACACAAGAGTAATGAGTGCGAGCGATCACCTCGCCACTGGCGCTAGAGCGATATAGTTCGTTACCTGAGTTCGATATCAGCAAATTAGCTATAAACCCCTTTAGACATCTCCAGAAATGAGATCTTGACCTAGACAGCGTAAGGCTTTCAGATTCTTTTTTGGAGATGTCTTTTGAGAAAGACTTACAGAAATTTATACCCCATCCGATAGTTCTCAATTAGCGACAATTATTGCGAATTATCGGCATGGAAAATCTGGTTTACCGTTAATTCCCACTCTGGGAATGTGGGATTCTGAATGCTTCCCTCTCGGTTTTGGCATCTCGACAATCACCCCGCGTCTCAATTCGTAGCGGTTCTCTGAAATCTGTGGATACCAATCCAGGAATTGATCGATTGAGACTGGTGTTTTATCAATCACTGCAATCATGGCGATCGCTTCTCCTTTGGTTCCATGAGAGTCACCTCAATTACAGTGTAACAGAGGGCGACCCGACCAAATTGAGACGACGAACGTTGTTGACTTATACAAGCGGGTCGCCCCTACAAGCGCCGATATTACCAATGATACCAAATCCGGGTTAGCTACCCCCGTTATAATTTAGTCCGCACAGGCGGACTTTGTTTGTGTAGCAGCGATTTCAATCGCCTCCTCAAAAGGGGGTTATGAAGGCGGATTGGGTATGACCAATGACCAATGACCAATGACCAAATAAGCTAAATCCAAGAACGGAACCACATTCGCAGTTGATGACCCCCAGGAGATAGAGGTAATCCTAAATAAATCGGCAACCAAAAGACAAATGCCAACAGAATTAAACTAATCACCGTTATCGCTGCAATTTGCCAAGATTCTTGCCCCCGATGTAGCCAACGGTCAATTAGCCAAGCTAACCCTAACCCGGAAAACACAGAAGCTCCCATATAGTGGTATAAAAATGTACAGCGACTGACCCCAATCCAAGGTAATAACTGAGCCAACCAGTTAAGCCCTAAATAGAGACTAATATAATTCACCGTTGTCGGCGGAAAATATCCATGTATTCCTGACCAAAGACGCTGTAGCAACAGCAATAGTAACAATAAAATTGCTGCTGTTGACAGCCACCAAAGGATAGGATTTCCCATCGCATGGACATCATAGATCACCTGACCATATCCTTTGGGTAACGGTGGGTAAGCCGGGACTTGTTCACGGGTACTCTGGGCAGTTTGGTAAAAGTAAGCCACAGGTCGCAGCATAATCAGCCAAGTGTACCATTTTGAACAGTAGGGATGAACCTCTGGTCCGCTACCGATTTTTTCGTGAAAGGTCAAAATTCTATAGTGGGCTTCCCAAAATCCCGGTTGGGGATTCATGATTAGGTGGGGAATCCAGAGGAAGCTATACGTCAACGCCGGAATTATGGCAAAGTTTACTAAAAATTGAATCCCGTTTAATTGAGTTAAATTAACTAAGGGAGTTTTAAGTGTTGAGTGTTGAGTGTTGACCCTTCGCTTCGTTGTAGTGCATGGTTTGTAGGGGCGGGTTTCACTACTATCGTCTCTTTTTGACCCAGATGCAAATAAACCCGCCCCTACCCAATCACTACTATTGTCTCTTTTTGACCCAGATGCAACTAAACCCGCCCCTACCCAAGGTTTAAATGTTGAACTATCTCCTCTCCAATGAAGCAACCAAGCCATTCCCCACAGGATGTAAACCCCGAATAAAAACCATAAACCATTCCATTTAATGCAAGCAGATGCGCCGAAAAAAGCCCCGGATAATGCCAAAATTATCCAGCGTTTCGACTGAGATTGATTGAGTGCGATTAACAAACATAAATTCCCCAATAATCCCAAAATAACTAAATAGACATTATTCAGTGCGTAGCGAGACTCAACTAAAAATAGACCATCCGCCCCGGCTAACAAGGCGGCGATTAACGCATAGCTGCGACGCCGATTAAGCTGATAGGCAATTCCGGCGACAACTAAGGGGATAAACGAACCCGTGAGCGCATTCAGCCAACGGTAACTCCATGTCGATCGCAATGAACCCGCCAAACCATTCATGGACTGCTGATCCCAGGGAAAATGAGAACCCAGCCACATTCCGATCGCGATAATATATTGACTCAAGGGGGGATGGGCATTGAAAAAGTCTGTTCCGGTTAAGTAATTATTGGCAAATTTGGCATAATATACCTCATCAAATACCAGCGTATTAAATCGACCCAATCCCCAAAATCGGATCAGGGCTGAGGCTAAAAAAATAGCGATTAATCCAAGACGAAACCAATACTTTGATAACTGATATAATTTATGATTCCCAATCATATAATACTAATGGTTAAATCTTAGGGCATCTCAGGCAACACTTATGAGTCATCATGATCCAAATCAGGAGCATTCCCATGCTAATCAGTCTGGACAACCAGCGACACAGCCGGGAGTTTTGGCTAAATTCTTTAAATTTGATCGATACCACACCACAATCCGCATAGAACTATTGGCAGGGTTCACCACCTTTATGACGATGGCTTATATCTTGGTGGTGAATCCGGGAATTTTATCCGATGCTATTTTTTTAGAAGCATCAGGGGATTTGTTTAATGAATTGGTCATCGCCACAGCACTTTCTGCGGCAATTGCTACCCTAGTTATGGGATTGTGGGCGAATTACCCCCTTGCCCTTGCCCCTGGTATGGGACTTAATGCCTTTTTTACCTACTCGGTGGTATTGGGATTAGGTATAGACTGGCGAATTGCCCTTTCTGCTATCTTAATCGAAGGGTTGATTTTTATTGCCCTAAATCTGTCAAATGTACGTTATTTAATCGTCAAAGCCATCCCCGATTGTCTGAAACGGGCAACGGCGGCTGGAATTGGCTTATTTATCGCCTATATTGGCTTAAGTGGGGCTGGAATAATCGTTGCCGATGCGGTGACAAAAACGAAGTTAGGGGATTTGAGTCAACCTTCGACATTAATTGCGATCGCGGGTATCCTAATTACCTCGGCATTTGTCGCCCGTCGCCTCACCGGGGCGCTGTTATGGGGGATTTTGGCAACGGCGGCACTAGCCTGGATTCTCGGCGTGTCTCCGTTACCAGAGGGGATTATTGGTGTTCCTGAGTTACCTGTGGATTTAGTTGGGAGTGCGATCGCGGGATTGGGTAGAATCAATCAGGTGAATAGCTGGGATTTCCTGGCGGTGGTGTTTGTGTTTCTGTTTGTGGATTTATTTGACCGAGAACTAGGGATACAAGCCTCGTCCTTTTAGGACGACTTTTTATTTTCTCTTAGTCTTGTATTGTAATAAATAATGTGTTAATCTATAAAAGTAGTCTAGCACAGGCGAAAGTCGTGAGTATCGCCAATCGATTT
>NZ_JAVKBY010000106.1:0-4387 GCF_040222985.1 Coleofasciculus sp. F4-SAH-05 | reverse complement strand
AAAACCCGCCCTCCCCACCGATAACCCAACAACAAAACCCGCCCTCCCCACCGATAACCCAACAACAAAACCCGCCCTCCCCACCGATAACCCAACAACAAAACCCGCCCTCTCCACCGATAACCCAACAACAAAACCCGCCCTTATTAATAGTTCAGTGTAACTCCTCGAATATAAAAATTAAAATATATAAAAAATCATAAAAGTTGAGGAGTTTTGTAAAATTTATTAAAAAAGCATCCATGAGACATTTTGTCAATTCCTAAAAATTGGTTAGTTGACTAGAACCTGGAGTAAGGAGGTTAGTGGAAATCAATCCAACTATATTAAGTTCTGTAAATATATTTCAACCCCTTACATAAGACATAAGCCAATCCCCAGGGTTAATTGTAATTTTTCCCACCTACTTATCTGACCATTGTGGCATAAAGACCATTATCTTGTCAGGTGGGTAGAATGCCAACTCCGCAAGAGTAGATTCACAGATGTATGGATGCTGCCAAAGTCTGTCAGCTTGCCTCACAATAGAAATAGGATAGCAGCAATCACGACAGGGACTCTACTATGACTAGGGGTGAACACATAAAGCAACGGTGGGAGCAATGGCGCTCACATCGGCTACCTCAAAAACCTCGAATTTCCTATCTAGGCGCATTTATTTTAACACTAGTCAGTTGCCTACTCGTCTACACGGTATCTGGTTCAGCTCAATCCCCAGTCGCGCCAGTTTCATCGTCACTGGTAGAAATCACTCAGGGATGGCAATATCATTGGGGTGATTTTTCTCAACAACAACCCAGGGTTTTAGAAGGGACGCCGAATCCGATATTTTCTGAACAATGGCAGTCATTTCAGTTTCCCGGAAAAATCCAAAAACCAAGCCATAAAAATGCCCAGATTCTGTGGTTGCGTGTTCCCTTACCCGCTGGAAAATGGCACTCCCCGACTCTCTATTTTGGCGCTGTACCTTATATATTAGATGTATATTTAGGAGAGCAACATCTCTATAATCAATGGTCACTCAATGCGGATGCACAAGCCACAATAACAGACTATCAATTGCCACTCCTTCAACTTGAGCCAGGATTTCAGCATCAAACTCTCTTGTTTCGGGTGTATGTCGGAGAAAATGCTTCAATTTATATCGGATTATTTGATCGCGTTGTCTTGGGTGAGCATAATGCTGTAATTAAACGTTTTTTTCAACAACAAAGCCATACATTACTCGGCATTCTATTTTTTGCGTTAGGATTAATTATTCTGGGATTGTCTTTAAGCCGCCCCGAAAAAAAATCATACTTTTACTTTGGTGTTTTAACAACAATGATCGGGATATATACCCTATCGCGGTCTTTTTTTATCCCTATCTTTATTAATCATCTAGAAGCACTACGGTTCTGGGAATATACATCCTTTTATTTGATACCTGTAAGTGGTTGCTTGTTCTTTCAAGAAATGTTTAAGATGAGATGCCAGCCTATTATTCGCCATCTCTGGAAAATTCATCTGGCTTATGCGGTAGCCGCGTTAACCTTAGTCACCACTCACACCTTTTCTTGGAGTCAAACCGTCACTTTGGCTCAATTCTTGTTTTTAGCCAGTGCGATAATGATTTTAACCAAGGCGGTGCAAATTTCTCTGACGGGTAACGTTGAAGCCAAACTCTTTACATTAGGGTTTGGTCTGCTTACTCTATCTGCCATGAATGATATTTTGATTTATCGCCTAGAGTCGGTAAATTGGTATCAAAAACTTTATCCTTGGGGAACATTACTTTTTGTTCTTACGTTAGGCGTTATGTTAGAGCGTCAATTTATTCAAGCGCGTAACCTGCTGCAAAACTATGCCATAGAATTAGAAACTAAAAATACTGCATTACAGCGACTCGATCAGCTTAAGGATGAATTTTTAGCCAACACGTCTCATGAACTCAAAACTCCCTTGAATGGAATTATTGGCATTGCCGAATCATTGATTGATGGAGTAACAGGAAACCTATCAGATCCGACTCTGTTTAACTTGTCGCTGATTGTTTCCAGTGGCAGACGATTGCACCAGTTGGTTAATGATTTACTCGATTTCTCGCAACTCAAACACCATAACCTGCAACTGAATATTAAACCAGTCGGAATTCGAGAAGTTACTCATGTGGTTTTAGCCATTTCTCAACCGTTGGTGGGTAAGAAACCGATCGAGTTAATCAATGGCATTAATCCGGATATTCCCCCGGTTGATGCTGATGAAAATCGTGTCCAGCAGATTTTGTACAATTTGGTGAGTAATGCAATTAAGTTTACGGAACAGGGAACAATTGAAGTTTCCGCGACGCCAGTCAATGATAGGCTGGAAATCCATGTAGTTGACACCGGAATTGGTATTACAGCGGACAAAATCGACCGCATTTTTGAATCCTTTGAACAAGCCGATGGTTCCATTGCTCGCCACTATGGAGGAACAGGTTTAGGTTTAGCCATTACCAAACAACTGGTTGAACTACATGGTGGGATAATTAAGGTTGAGTCTACGCCAGGAGTGGGGTCACGCTTTACCTTTACCCTACCTTTATCTCAGGGTAAGGTTGATTATCAATCCTCCATCGAAGTCTCTAAGGTGCAAGATTATACACCGCGAACTGTTAGCCCGGATCGCATTCTCATCGCTCAAGAGATGGCGGTTACTCCAGAGGGAACCTTCCACATTTTAATTGTAGATGATGAACCCACAAATCTTCAGGTAATTGTCAATCATCTGTCGTTGCAAAATTATGCGATTACCCAAGCGTCTAGTGCCTTGGAAGCGTTAGAGTTGATTCGCTTAGGGTTCAAACCGGATCTGATTTTGCTCGATATAATGATGCCGCAGATGACGGGGTATGAACTGTGTAAAAAACTGCGGGAACAATTTCTGCCTAATGAACTACCGATTGTCTTGTTAACGGCGAAAAACCAGATTTCTGATTTAGTGGAGGGATTTGCAGTTGGAGCGAATGATTATTTAACCAAGCCTGTGTTAAAGAATGAACTATTAGCCCGGATTAAAACCCATCTCCGCTTAGCTAAAATCAATGCCGCTTACGGAAGGTTTGTCCCTTATGAGTTTCTGCAATTTTTGGAACGAGAAAGTATTGTGGATGTGCAATTAGGGGATCAGGTGCAAAAAGAAATGTCTATTTTATTTGCCGATATTCGTTCGTTTACCAGTTTGTCGGAACAATTATCACCGAAAGCAAATTTTGACTTTCTGAATTCGTATTTGGGTCGTGTGGGTCCGGTAATTCGCCATTATCGCGGGTTTATTGATAAATATATTGGTGATGCGGTGATGGCATTATTTCCCCATATACCTGATGATGCACTACAGGCAGCAATTGAGATGCAACAGCAAGTCAGTTTGTATAACGCTCATCGTCAAACCTGTGGGTATGAACCGATTGCGATTGGAATTGGTTTGCATACGGGGAGTTTGATGTTGGGAACGGTGGGAGAGTCTCAGCGAATGGATACAACAGTGATTGCGGATGCGGTGAATTTGGCATCGCGTTTGGAGGGGTTAACTAAGATTTTTGGGGTGGAGATTTTAATTAGCGAAGCAACGTTAAATGAGTTGACAAATGCTCACCATTATAGTTATCGTTTCTTGGGTCTAGTAACCGTGAAAGGAAAACGCCAACCGATCGCGATCTTTGAGGTGTTTGATGGTAACCCGCCGCCACTGATTGAATTGAAGCGACAAACTCGGACGGAGTTTGAACGGGGGGTGCATCTGTATGTGGAGAAAGAGTATACCCAAGCGCAGCAGATTTTCACTCAACTGTGGCAATGGGACGATCGCGATCGCGTGGTTCAATTTTACCAGCAGCGTTGTCAGCAAGCCGAGCGATCTGGAGTCTCGGAGGTGGATATTATTATTCGGTAGTGATTGTTAGGATTGCTGGGATTATCGGGGTTGTAGTGTTGAGGTGATTGTGTCTCATCGAGTTGTGTGGCGATTGCCTCCGGCACTGCGCTCCGTGCAATCGCATCCAGTTCCATTTATACCGTAGGGTGGGCATTGCCCACCAGCCTTAAACAGCGTGCCATTCGGATTAAGTGCGATCGCATCTTCCATTTCTGGCTGTTTTACTGATGGTAAGCGATCGCGTTAGGGTAAGGTGAGCGATCGCTCATTCGGTATAATCACGCTATAATTCAGATTAACCCTGATTTCTACCTTTCCTTAATGCCTGCTAAAGATGTTTACCATAATGTTTTGACACTCCCCGCCCTATAAGTGCGGGGATTCTTAGTTCCGCGACACACCTTACAATTATCTATCCTTGCGGCAATACTTAAACCAAACACCCGTAGAAAACTACCAAGTATTGAGCCTAATTTAGATAACTCCAGAG